>SLSR01000039.1 GCA_007130365.1 Lentisphaeria bacterium | reverse complement strand
TCTTTCTCAAAACGAATGGGTTGCCAATAGTTTTTTCTTAGATTTTGTGGGTAACACCTGAAACCCGAAACCCGAAACCCGAAACCTGAAACCTGAATTCTGTCACGAGCAATGCATCATTTCTGAATGTGAATTGAAACAAGCGACCCACTCAAAGTGAGAAAGAACCGCGAATCCTCAAGCGAAAGATCGGCCGATTCGAAAAGAAGCACCTCGGCCGGGCGAGTCTGCTCAAAGCCGGCGGCGAACCCCGGCTCGGGCAGTGGTCAGACAGGAGGGCGCATGCGCTTGCTCATTGAAAACGGTGCCGCCCATCTCGGCAATCTGGGCGACGCGGCCATGCTGCAAATCGCCGTGCAGCGCCTGCGGAAATATCTGCCCGAGGCGCAGCTGCACGTGGTCACCGGCAATCCCGGGAAACTGCGCGGGATCGACCCCGAACTGATTCCTCTGCCCTTGCAGGCGGTCGAGGAATGGGTCGGAACCAAACACGCCTTCGCGACCCCCAAATCCCGAGCCGGCCGCCTGTCGCGGCAACTAAAGGCACAACTGAAATGGAGATTCGCCGCCCGGGCCGCCCGCCGCTTCGTAAAGACCGGCCGACATCCCGACAATCTGGTCCCCCTGATACAAAGCGCCAGCGCCGTGCTCAGCAGCGGCGGCGGACTGATCAACCGAAAATTTCCGAAGAACAGCCATCGCCTGCTCCATACCCTGAGGCTTGCCCAGGCTCTGGGCAAGCCAACCGCCGCCTTCGGACTGGGGATCGACGAACCGGTCGACCAGCGCATGCAAGGCTATTGCCGCGATGTCTTCCCCGGCCTGAGCTGCCTTGCCCTGAGGGAATCGCTGGTCGGCTCCCGCTTCATCGCAAACCTGGGCAGGCCAATCCGCTGGCAGGTGACCGGCGACGACGCCATCGGACTGGTTCCCGAATCATTGCCATCCACCCCGGCCGCCCGCCATATCGGCATAAACATTCGCCTGGCTCGGCATACCGCGATCCCCCGGCAAACCCTGCCCGTCCTGAAAAACGTCATATCATCCCGTGCCAGGCGCGAACAGCTCAGACTGCGCAATCTCCCGGTAACCGTCATTGAGCGACCGCATCGCGACAGCGACTGCAAATCGACAAGCGAGCTTTTCGGCTCGGAAATCGACCAATGGCCGGAAGACTGTCAAAACCTCACCCCCCGCCAACTGATTCTGGCGACCGGGCAGTGCAGGCTGGTGATCAGCGTCAGCTATCATGCCTGCGTTTTCGCCCTGGCTCTGGGCATCCCGACGATCGCCCTGTATGCCGACCCCTACTACCACAACAAGCACGCCGGGCTGTGCGCGATGTTCGGCAACCTGTCGAGCCTGGTCGACCTGCGGCAGCCGGACTTCGAAGCACAACTGCAGACAGCCCTCGACCGGGAACTGAACCGAGACCGCGGCCAGCGACTTCGGCTCCGCGAACTTGCCGCCCGGCAAAGAGGCCTGTCCGAACAGGCCTACGCCGGATTCTGCCAAAAACTCGCAGCCCTTTCACAAAACCGCCAGCCGGAAACAGACCAATGAACAATTTGAACCAACTCGCCACCGTGATTGTCCGGTCGGTCGGCGAACGCACCGAACAGCTTTGCCGACAACTGATCGTCGCCCAGGGCTTCGCGCCGGACAATGTCGCAACCGTCAACTTGACTCCCTTTTCCGCCGCCTTTCGCAAATGCTGCGAAATCGGCATTGAACGGGACAGAAGGTGGACTTTCTGCGTCGATGCCGACACCTTGCTGCGGCCGGGCGCCGCCGCGGAACTCCTGCGCCAGGCCGAACGGCAGGCCGGCGAAGTCTGCGAGATTCAAGGCTGGATCATCGACAAGCTGTTCGACGGCCCGCGCCAGGCCGGCAACCATTTATATCGAACCTCGATGCTGCCGCATATTATCGCCGCCATCCCGACAGAGAGCGTCGATGTGCGTCCGGAACGGCATACCCTGCAGCGAATGCATGACCAGGGTTTCCCCTGGAGGGAAGTGCCGGTGGTGCTGGGAATCCACGACTTCGAGCAATCCTATCGCGACCTGTTCCGCAAATGCTTTGTCCATGCCCGAAAGCATATTCGGCAAACCGACTACCTGATCCCGCTCTGGCGAAGGAAGGCGGAACAGGATCAGGACTTCCTAATTGCCGTCAAGGGATTCGCCGGCGGCCTCGAAAGCCTTGGCGAGACCTTGATCGACGCCAGCCAGCCGGTCTATTCCGAATTGTTCTCCCGGCTCGAAATCGAGGAAAAGTCGACGCTTTCCGCGCAGTCCATTTCCCCGGAAACCATCGGCGACATGGTCGATCATTGGCATTCGGGGCCGGAGTACCGTGCCAAGTTTGCCAAGCGCAACCAGACGCAGTTGGGCCGCGGTGAACCCTCTTCCGCCTCTTTCTTCCAGGCATTCAAGAAAAACCTTCAGGATGTCGGGCCGGGAAAGATCCTGCCGCACTATGCGGGATGGCTGCTGAAAAACTGCGGGGAGAGAATGTTCAAATGGAGCTGCCGGTGAACGAGACCATCAAACCGCATGAATCAGGCACTGCCCACAAACCCGAGCGGCGGCAAGGACTTGAACAACTGAAGAGCACAGTATGGAAGCGCCTGCCCGCCGGTCTGCGAAATCTGTACCTGCGATGGTTCACGCCCGAGGCAATAGCGCCGGAACAGACCCGCGCCCGCATGCAGGTTAAAAAGATCGAGACGCGACTGAGCAGATTCTCGCTGGTCGAACGCGCCGAAGCGGAGTTGCAGAGACTGGCCGACCATTCGCCCGATCGCTGGCTGCGCCGGGAAGCCGCCTGGCGCCTGGCTCTGCAGCAGGCCAATCGAGACTCGGCAAAGAACCTCGAGCAGGCCTTGCATTGCCTTGCAATCGCCGGCCAAGGCGAATTCAACCGACCGCGACTGAACCAAATCGTCGTAATCAAAGTGGAATGCATGAACCGCTTCGGCAAACCGAGGCAAGCCCGAAGACTACTCGCCAGAGCCACCCGCAAAAACCAGGATCCGAACCTCGCCCTGGCCGCCGTCAACCTGGAGGAGCAGGCGGAAGCGCGGCTGTGCTTGATCAACCGCGTTCTGGAAAGGCATGGCTTGTTGCCGGTCACCGCCGAATTCAGCCCGGACAAATCGCCCCTCGATCGCCTGGACGCCACCAAGGCCTCCGCCGCCAGTTCGCGGGGACAAGAAATGCAATCACCCAAAGTCTCGGTGCTGATGCCAGCCCGCAATGCCGCCGCCACCATCGACACCGCCCTCCGCTCGATTTGTCGGCAGACCTGGAAAAACTGGGAAACCATTGTCGTCGACGATGCCAGCACCGACGAAACCGCCGCCGCCGTCAAGGCCTGGAGCGAACGCGATCCCCGCATCCGGCTATTGCAGGCGGAACGCAACCTGGGCGCCTACGCGGCCCGCAACCGGGCTCTGCTGGAAGCCGACGGAGAACTGGTCACGGTCCACGATGCCGACGACTGGTCGCATCCGGAAAAGTTGGAGAGGCAAGTCCGGCATCTGCTGGCCAATCCGCAACTGCCCGGCAACCTGTCGCAAGCCGTCAGAATCGACGGCGACCTCCGCCTGCAACGGCGCCCCAGAGCTGGCGTCTATCTCTTTGACAACCTGTCGTCACTGCTCTTCCGGAGGGAGAAGGTCATGGAAAAGCTTGGGTTCTGGGACAGCGTTAGATTCGGAGCCGACGACGAGTTTATGGAAAGGTTCAGGCAACAGTTTGGCGATTCCGCGCTGGCGATTGTCGACCCGGCTCCGCTGGCGCTGGTCCGGGTCTCGCCCCAATCCCTGACCGGCCATTCCCGTTTCGGCATCAGGAAAGGCGCCGTCAGCGGCGCCCGCCGGGAATATGTCGAGGTGCAAAACTTCCACCGCCATCGCTCCGGAATCGTCCGATACCCTTTCCCGATGGATGAAAGACCTTTCCCCGTGCCGGAGCCCATGTGGCTGGAGCCCGAGCCGAAACCCGGCGGCAGGCGCCATTTCGACCTGATCCTAGCCTCCGACTTCCGCCTGCCGGCCGGCACCAGCCGATCCAATGCGGAAGAGATCAAGGTGCAGCAAAAGCTCGGACTGCGCACAGGCCTGCTCCACCTGCCCCGCTATGATCTGAACCCCGATGCCCCGATCAACTCCGCCATCCGAAAATTGGTCGACGGCGACCGCGTGCAATTCATTGTCGCCGGCGAAAAGATCGATTGCGACTTGCTGGTGGTTCGCCACCCGCCAATCCTGGGCGAGCGGCGGGAGCAGCTCCCGGAGATCAGGGCGAAAACAGTGGCGGTCGTAGTCAACCAGACCCCGCGCAAAGACTATGGTCGGCATTCGGAAATCAGCTATGAACTGGAATCCTGCCGGAAAAACCTGGAGGAAAGCTTCGGGCAGCCCGGAATATGGTACCCGAACAGCCCCCTGACCCGACAGGCTCTGCTCCGCCATCACGCGCCAGAACTGGCGAACACCGAATTGGCGGCAGAGGACTGGTGCAATATCATCGATGTCGACGAATGGCGGTGCGACCGCCGCCGCGCCCGACCCGGCCACACCGTGCGCATCGGCCGCATTTCACGCGACGACTGGCGCAAATGGCCGACCGATCCGAAACAACTGCTGGCCGCCTATCCCCCCTCGCCTCGCCATCAAATTTGCGTCCTCGGCGGCGCCCAGAGCGCGCAAAAACTGCTCGGCAGGCTTCCCGACAACTGGCAGGTCGCTCCCCTGGGCTCCCGCCACCCCCGCGAGTTTCTGCGCGAGCTTGATGTCTTCGTCTACTTCACGGCCCCCGAACTGGTCGAAACCTTTTCCCGCTCAATCCTCGAAAGCATGGCCGTCGGCATCCCGGTGGTCACCCACCCGAACCAGCGCGAACTGTTCCGGGAAGCAGCCCTGTACGCCCTCCCCGAACAGGCGGCAGAAGTCGTCGACGGCCTGATGGCGGAGCCGGCACGATACCGGGAGCAGGTAGAAACCGCCCGCGACTTCGTCCGCCACAAGTTTGGCCATGAGCACCATATCCGGCGCCTGCGCCAACTCCTGCCCATCCCGCCCCCGCCATCGCCTGTTCTCGATTGCGCAAAGTGCGACGAAGCCCAGGCGGTTGCGGATTGCAATTTGCAGGAATAGCAGGGTTGCGGCTGGGCTGGGCAGTCCGCGCAACCGCCTTTCACCCTGCCAACTGCCGATGCACCTGCAAGGCGAAGGAGTCGGTCATCCCGGCAATATAGTCGGCCACGGTTCGCTCCAGTCCGAACTCCGAGATCCGTCGACGCGACCCCTCGCCCATCGCCTCGGGCCGAGTCAGGAAAAAGGCGAACAACTCCTCGACCACCCTGCCCATGCGAAGATTGATCTCGGCAATCTCCGGATGCTGATAGAGATGGGCAAAAAGATATTCGCGCAACTGTTTGGTCGCAGCCGCCATGCGATCGGAAAAACCGACCAGGCGACGGGGCAAATGCCGTACCTCCTCGGCATTGGCCGGACTCGCCTCCGCCACCGCTTGCAGGGAGTGCCCGATCACATCCTCGGCCAGCATGTTGATCAGGCAACGCACGGTAAAGGCCACTATTCGCTCATTCTCTACCCCGCCCCCCCCGGCCTCGGCCGTGGCAATCCCTCGCGCCCGCCGCCATAGAGCCACCGACTCCAGCAAATCCCGATCGTTCAGCAAGCCGGCATTCAGGCCATCGTCCACATCGTGCGCATAATAGGCCAGGTCGTCCGCCACATCCGCAATCTGAGCCTCGATACCGGGCTGCGGCGGCAGAGCCTTTCCGTCCAGGGCGGCGGTTCCGCCCTGTCGATGCTTGATCAACCCGACCCGCACTTCCCGGCACAAATTAAGCCCATCGTAGCCAGGATACTTCTCCTCCAGAACATCGACGATCCGCAGCGCCTGCAAGTTGTGGTCGAAGCCGCCGCAGCCACCCTTGAGCAGGCGATCCAGCACACTCTCCCCCAAATGTCCGAACGGCGTATGCCCGAGGTCGTGCGCCAGCGCGATCGTCTCGGTCAAATCCTCGTTGACCCGCAGGCGGCGGGCCATTGTCCGCGCCAAAGCCGCCACCTCGATCGTATGGGTCAGGCGGGTCCGGTAATGATCGCCGGCGCCATTGAGGAACACCTGGGTCTTTCCGTCCAGACGGCGAAAGGCCCGCGAATGAATAACCCGGTCCCGGTCGCGCTGAAAGGGGGAGCGGAAAGGATGATCCGGCTCGCAGACCAGGCGCTCGCCGTGCTTCCCCGAACGCGCCGCATACGGCGCCAAATCCCGCTCGCCATTGAAGATGTCAAATTTCATGAAGATTCCTTCGCCTGGTTCCCTGACTGCGTCCTGATTCCGTAAAATCTCAGCGGCGGTGCAGTTGCGCGGCCTGCCTGTGCGTTTCGCACCTGTCTGCGTGCGACCACGCACAGGCAGGCGGAAGGCATGACGCTGTATTTAATAAAGTCTCGTCAGTAAAATCTGTGGGTGAACTTAGGTTCCGGGAGTTCCCCCAATTGATGATACGAGGCTGTTTTCAACGCCTCGAATGTTCGAAATCCGAAAGATTTTCTGACAGTCAAATTC
>SLSR01000187.1 GCA_007130365.1 Lentisphaeria bacterium | reverse complement strand
GTACACATTCCTGGTAGCGATCTCTATACTGGCGCAAGGTTTCTTGCGATATGTATTTCTTTAGCATGGCCATATAGGTGCTTTCTGCCATTATTCTCTCCTGACACCTGACACCTGAAACCAAGCTGTTACCCACAAAATCTAAAAAAAACTATTAGCAACCCATTCGTTTTGAGAAAGAGCCAATTAAATATTATAATACCTAAATAATCCCATGCCAGGAAAAATCAAACTCATTTTTTTTGACAAGGATCCTATAAGAGGCCGCTTTCACCCTTCGAGATGGTCTCTGCCCCTTTGAACCGGCTTGAGGAACGATCCTCTGCGCCTCCGCGCCTCTGCGGGGGGAAAAAGAAGGTTCCAACAAAGGGCTGATGGGTACACTCGCAGGCTCGCGCCCCACAGCCTCAACGATGGATTGAAGCCTGAAGGGCTTCCTCTACGCCCAGCCCAGCACCGGGCACGGATTGAGGTGCCCCTACAGGGCACGATCAATGGATCGATCAGCCCCCGGGCGTCGCCCGGGGCTACGGTGGGGCCGCCCCGTTGGGGCTGCGAGCCGGAAGGATCAAGGCGAACCAGCGGCTGGGGCTGACCCTGCGGGGCGCGGGGCAGCACAGCCATTGTACCGGGGCTCCGCCCCGAAGACCCACCCCGGCGGGGCGCTCCAAGCCATCTGCAGAATGATGAATGGTTCATCCGGAACCCTGAATTTGAATTTTAGCGGGACACTGCCCCGCCCGAAAAACTCCACCAGCGGGATGGGATGGGTGGTTGGCACGGGGTTGATCCGCGGGCATTGGCTTTGCTTTGCGATTTGCCGTATTTCAGAAAAACAGCTTCCAGTCGGCGGCCGGACGGCGCTGCTGCAAGGCCCGGCCCATGGCGCGCAGAACCGGCATGGCATGGCCGTAGAAGCGACGGTAGCCCGCGCACAGATGATTGACCCCGAACTTCTCGCCCTCCCGCGCCACCGTCCGATGCGCCGGACAGCCGCCGTTGCACAAATTGCGGAATTCGCAATCCAGGCAATACTGCGGCAGACCGGTTTCCTTGCCGACTCCGAAGGCCGTCTGTCGCCTGCCGTCAACCATATCCCGCAACCGGTCCGAACTCAGATTGCCCAGGCGATATTCCGGGAACACATAGTGGTCGCAGGCATAGACGTCGCCGTCATGCTCAACCACCACGCCACGCCCGCAGCGGCGGCTGTGGACGCACACGCCGGCCGGATACCCCAGCAGCAAGCCCAGGCAGACATCGAAAAACTGCACGAAGTAACGGCCGACATCGCCGTCCAGCCAGCGGTCGAAAATCTCGACCATGAACTGACCGAACTGCTCGCCGGATACCGTCCGTTCGCTCAACCTGTAGCCATCGGCCATCTCTGCCCCCTGCTCCCGGCTGGCATCCGGCGGCAGGCCTTCCTCGATCTCGATAATCGGAATGAACTGAAAGAAATTAGTGCCGAGGGTCTTGAGAAATTCATAGACTTCGACTCCGTGGTCGGCATTGTCGCTCTGCACACAGGTCAGAATATTGTACTCCACCTGATGCCGCCGCAAGACCTCCAGGCCGCGCATGGCGCCGGCAAAAGAGCCGCCGCCCTGCGCGTCGACCCGGAAGCGGTCGTGCAGAGGCTGCGGCCCGTCGACACTAAGCCCGACCAGGAAATCGTGTTTCTTCAGAAAATGCCCCCAGCCATCGTCGAGCAGGGTGCCGTTGGTCTGGAACGAATTGAGAATCCGCAGGCCGGACGGCGCGTGTTTTTTCTCCAGGGCCACCGCCCGCCTGAAAAAATCCAGGCCGGCCAGGGTCGGCTCCCCGCCCTGCCAGATGAAATTGATCTCGTCCAGTCCCGCCGGCTGCGCCGCCAGATAGTCTCGGACAAACTTCTCGAGCAAATCATCAGGCATAAGAAGGGGCGAGGAATCCTGGTAGTACTGCGTCTTGTCGAGATAGAAGCAATGTTCGCAGCGCAGGTTGCAGCGCGCCCCCACCGGCTTGACAATGCACGAGAAGGGCAGACGCGAAGCGGTCGCCGCCTGGCATGTCCGAGTTCTTTTCTTTTTCCTGGCCATCTCGATCCTTCCTGAAATTCGAATGAAATCCTGTGGAATGTAGCATCTATCCCGCCAATTTCCCGTCCTCGCCGCGATATGAACTGCCGGGATAAAGTGCTATAGTCTGATTAATTCATGCGAATGCGGATTTCCCTTTTGTGAAAAGCTGCGTCAGAGTTGCGAAATCCGCAAAAGACGATAAATTGTGATTGCGAATTTCGCGACAAACCATATCCGCGCTGAAGGCATATCCAACCATCTTTCGGAGTTCGACTTGTGCAACCTGTAATCCTCCGGGGCGCCGCCGCCCTCTCCACCTTCCGCCGACAGGCGCTGCGGCAGAAGCTTAACGACACCGGCTCCGCCAGCAAGGTTGCCGAAGTAGTCGCCACCCGCGTCTTTTTCCTTGAGGCGGAAGCGGGCGCAGTGCTGAAGCACCCTCTCGACCGCCGCATTCTGGCTCTGCTCGGAGCCCAGGAAACCGATCTGACCGCGCATTTGGACAGCGGCTTCTTCGCCACCCCGCGCAAAGGCGCCATCTCGCCCTGGTCTTCGAAGGCCACCGACATCTTCCGCAACTGCGGCATCGGGCAGGTCAAGCGGGTCGAGCACGGCATCTTTTTTCTGCTCAGCGACCAGACCGGCCGCCCCCTGTCCTTCGAGGCCTGCGCCCCGCTGCTGCCACTGCTGCACGACCGCATGACCGAAGGCTGCTATCGCGACGTGTCCGACCTGTTCCTCCACCAGCCCCCGCGCCCCTCGACAACCGTGGACATTCTGAACGGCGGGATCGCGACTCTGCGCCAGGCCAATCTGGACTTGGGGCTGGCTCTGAGCGACGATGAAATCGACTATCTGCACCAGGCCTTCCTCGTATCCCACCGCAACCCGACCGACACCGAGCTGGTCATGTTCGCCCAGGTCAATTCAGAACATTGCCGCCACAAGATCTTCAACGCCGAATGGGTGGTCGACGGGATCCGGCAGAAGGAGACGCTTTTCGACATGATCCGCAACACGCACCGCCGCCACCCGCACGGCACTCTGGTCGCCTACAAGGACAATTCCGGCGTGATCGAGGGCTGGCCCGGCAACTGGTTCGAAGTGCGCCCCGGCACCGACCGCGCCTACGACCGAACCGAAACCCGGATCGACATGGTGATGAAGGTCGAAACCCACAACCACCCCACCGCCATCTCGCCGTTCTCCGGCGCCGCCACCGGGATCGGCGGCGAAATCCGCGACGAGGCGGCCACCGGAATCGGCGGCCGCAGCAAGGCCGGTCTGGCCGCCTTCCTGGTCTCCAATCTGCGGATTCCGCAATTCCCCATGCCCTGGGAAAAGAACCATGCCGCCTTCCCGCAGCGCCTGGCCAGCCCCCTGCAAATCATGCTGGAAGGCCCGATTGGCGGTGCCGGCTTCGCCAACGAGTTCGGGCGTCCCGCCCTTTGCGGCATGTTCCGCACCTATGAAGAGATGATCGACGGCAGCTATCGCGGCTATCACAAGCCGATCATGGCGGCCGGCGGCATGGGCAACATCAAGCGGGCGCACATCCACAAGCACCCGATCACCCCCGGCGCCCGAATTCTGCAGATTGGCGGGCCGGCCATGCGCATCGGTCTCGGCGGCGGCGCCGCCTCCTCGATGGATACCGGGAGCAACGCACTCGACCTGGACTTCGATTCGGTGCAGCGCGACAACGCGGAAATGCAAAGGCGCTGCCAGGGCGCGATCGACGCCTGCATTGCCCGCGGCCGGCAGAACCCGATCCAGAGCATCCACGACATCGGCGCCGGCGGTCTGTCCAATGGCTGTCCGGAATTGGTCGCGGAAAGCGGCGGCAAGTTTTTTCTGCGCCGGATTCACAATGAAGAATCGTCGATGAGCCCAATGGAAATATGGTGTTGCGAGGCGCAGGAAAGATATGTGCTGGCCGTGGCTCCGGAAAACCTCGAGGACTTCCTTGAAATCTGCCGCCGCGAACGCTGTCCGGTGGCTGAAATCGGCGAAACCACCGGCGACGGGCGACTGACCCTCCACGACCAGCACTTCAACGACTACCCGATCGACATGGACATCTCTATCCTGCTCGGGAAACCGCCCAAAATGATCCGGCGCGCCGACCGCACGCCCCCCCGCAAACACCGTCTCGAACTGGCGCAGATCGAGCTGCCCGAAGCCGTCGAGCGAGTTCTCCGACTGCCGACGGTGGCCCGCAAAACCTTTCTGGTCACGATCGGCGACCGCTCGGTTACCGGCCTGGTCGCCCGCGACCAGATGGTCGGCCCCTATCAGACCCCGCTGGCCGACGCGGCAGTGACCGCCACCGACTACGACCATTTTCATGGCGAAGCCATGGCGGTCGGCGAACGCACCCCCGCGGCTCTGCTCGACGGAGCGGCCGCCGGGCGCATGGCGGTCGGCGAAGCCCTGACCAATCTCGGCTGCGCCGACATCGGAGGGCTGCCGAAAATAAAGCTGTCCGCCAACTGGATGTGCGGCTGCGGCGAACCGGGCGAGGACGCCGCGCTCTTCGACACGGTGCGAGCCGTGGGTCTCGAACTGTGTCCGACTCTCGGGATCGCCATCCCGGTCGGCAAGGACTCTCTGTCCATGCGCACCCTGTGGCAAGACGACAGCGGCCGGGAACACAAGATGACCGCTCCGCTCAGTCTTTTGATCAGCGCCTTCGCGCCCGTCCGCGACATCCGCAAAACCGTCACCCCGGAACTGAAGCCGAGTGTGGAATCCCGAATTCTGCTTCTGGACTTGGGACAGGGGAAAAACCGGCTTGGCGGTTCCGCCCTGACTCAGGTCTACAACCAAATCGGCGACCGTCCCCCGGATCTCGATGATCCGCATCTCTTCAAGCACGGTTTCGCGGCTCTGCAAAAGATGATCGACGAGCAGTTGCTGCTGGCCTATCACGACCGTTCCGACGGCGGACTGCTGGTCGCGGTCGTCGAAATGGCCTTCGCCGCCCGCCGCGGCGTGCGTCTGGAAATGCCGGGAGAAGAAGCCGCCCCCCATCCCGAAGCATCCGCGGAATCGACTTTGGCATCCCTGTTCGCCGAAGAATTGGGAGTAGTGTTGCAGGTGGCGACCGACCGTCTTTCGCGCGTGCGCCAAGTCTGCGAGAGATTCAAGGTCGCCGGGATTCTGCATGAAATCGGCAGACCGACTGACGATCGACAACTGACCGTGGTTCGACAGGGTCGCGCAATCTATCAGCGGAACCTGACGGAACTCGACCGGCTCTGGTCGGAAACCACCTGCCGAATGCAGGAGTTGCGGGACAATCCGCAGTGCGCCCGCGAGGAATTCGACAACCTGCTCGACCTCGACGATCCGGGAATGAACTTCCGCCTGACCTACGAGCCGGACAAGTTCGAGTTCAACATCGCCACCGGCGCCCGGCCGCGCATGGCGATTCTCCGCGAACAGGGGATCAACGGGCATTTCGAAATGGCGGCCGCCTTCGACCGGGCCGGCTTCGACTGTCGCGACCTACACATGACCGACCTGCTGGCCGGCGACCTCGACCTGGCCGATTTTGTCGGGCTGGCGGCCTGCGGCGGCTTTTCCTACGGCGACGTGCTCGGGGCCGGCGCCGGCTGGGCCAAGTCGATTCTCTACAACGATCTGCTGAAAGCCATGTTCAGCCGATTTTTCGCCCGCACCGACACCTTCGCCCTCGGAGTCTGCAACGGCTGCCAGATGCTTTCGCAACTGAAGGAAATCATTCCCGGCAGCCAGGCCTGGCCCAAATTCGAGCGCAACCTCAGCGAACAGTTCGAAGCCCGCTACACTACCGTCGAAATCATGGAATCGAGATCGATCCTTCTGGCGGGAATGGGGGGATCGCGCATTCCGGTGCCGGTGGCGCACGGCGAAGGGCGAATCGACTTCGCGCCGACCGGCGATGCGGCAATGGTGCAGAAGCAGAGGCTGGCCGTCATGCGCTATGTCGACAACCGAGGCCAGCCGACCGAACGCTATCCGTTCAACCCCAACGGTTCGGCCAACGGCCTGACCGGCCTGACCACCGAGGACGGGCGAGTGACCGTTATGATGCCGCACCCGGAGCGCGGGTTCCGGGCCGTCCAGATGTCGTGGCGCCCCGCCGACTGGCCCGGCCGGGACGGCCCCTGGATGCGCATGTTCCGCAACGCGCGACATTGGCTCGGCTGACAAAACACATGAGACAGGTTGAAACAATGGGGAGTAGAATCAAGTTTTCCTCGCTCAACATTCGCGACAAGCTGTTTCTGATCGTGTTGCCGGTGATTCTGTTCGGAGTCGGCATGACTCTGGCCTTCAACCTGGCCTTTTTTCGCCGGGCGCAATCCGGTTTGGTCTCGGAGACCGCCACGAAATCCGGCGGAATTCTGCCGCGTTATTCTTCGGAAGTGCGCAACATGGCGTTGAGCGCTCTCCTGATCAGCGGGGGCGGCGGCATTCTGCTCTATGTCCTGCTCTTCATGGCCTTGGAGCGCACTATGGTGCGGCCTTTGGAAGCCCTGCTCGAAGGCGCCCGCAAAATTGCCGAGGACAAGAATTTCGAAGCC
>SLSR01000095.1 GCA_007130365.1 Lentisphaeria bacterium | reverse complement strand
TATCGCATCCTGCGCTACGAGTTCCTGGAGGATTGAGCCATGCCCAAATTTATGGCCACAAAAAACACAATAAGCCACAAAAAGATATGGGATCGGCCCATAGCAGGATCGGCGTCCCGGCGATCATTCCAGAGAATCGCCTGCTCCGCAATGCTCGGCCTCGGCCTGAGTCTGGCCTGGGCGACCGTCGCCCCCGCCCCGGCCCAGCGAACCGACCGCCAGGCTCAATCCTATCGGGAAATGATGGAGGAGAAGGTGGCGGCGGAACTCGCCCGCCGGTCGCAGGTTCTGAACTGGGCACGCAGCCAGAATCCGTCTCAGGACGAGATTTTCAGGCGCCTTAATCAACCCCTGCTCGAAGGCAACCGCACCGACTACGAGCGCAACATGCGCTTGGCCGAGCAGTTCCGCGAACGGGCCGAGGAAGCGCGCCGCAACCGTCAGGAGCAGGCTCTCGAACAGCACATGGAAACCGCGCGCGCCTTCCGCGAGCTGGCCGAGTGCAACCGGATGATCTTCGAGGGCGTGATGGAGGGCGACAAGGAAAAACTCGAGTCGGCCTACAGCAGAATACCCGAGCTGGAGGCAGTCATCCTCGCCCATACCCGGCGGCGGCCGCCCCGCGACTGGCTGACCCCGGACGAGCTGCGCCGGTTCCGGCGGCGAAGGACGACAACCCAATAGCGATCAGTCGGATCGGCCGGATCGGCCAAATCGGCCGGCTTACAGCACCGCAAACTAAAGAGGTATTGTTATATGCACAACAGACGAGCCTTCACTTTAATCGAACTGCTGATGGTGATCGCGGTGATCACCATCCTCGCCGGACTCGGGATTGGCGGCATGGGCATGGCCACGCGCCGCGCTTCGGAAGCGGACACCCGGTCGCGCATGGAACGCCTCAAGAACGCGCTCCAGGAACACCACCGCGACTGGGGATACTATCCGGAGCAAGACCCTGCCGATGAATTCAACATCGAGAATTTTCCGCATAAGTCCGGAAGCATAGAAGGCTTTCATGACCGCGACGGCAACCCCTATCTCGGCGATGACGAAGTCGACGGCCAGGGACGCTACCTGGACGGCTTCCGCCAGCCCTTCCGCTATCAATCGCCGGGAACGGTCAATCAGCAGTCCTACGATTTGTGGTCGATTGGCGTTAATGGCCAGAACGATTCCACAGATCGTGAAGACAACCCACAGCAGGTGGGCGACGACATCACCAACTGGACACGATAGAGGCTATGTAGACCGGGAAAATCCCGTTAAGAAATATAGGCGGCGCAGCCGCTTTGGAGTGCGGCGGGCTCTCGCCGCTTTCCGATAGAGGATAAAACTATACTAAAGCGGTGTCCGCCTGATGCGGATAACCGCACTCCAAGGATGCTTCGCATCGTTCACGGAAATATATGTGAGATGCCAAGCAATAAAAAAAAAGATTAGGAAACAGGAAAAAATCATGAAAAAACGCAATTTCACCCTGATCGAACTGTTGACAGTCATCGTCATTATCGGCGTTATTGCCGGTCTTTCCGGAGCCGCCCTGATGCGCGGCCGCGAGCAGGCTCGCCGCACCGAGGCGCGAATTGGCGCCGAAGCCCTGCGCTCCGCCATCAGTCAGTACGAGGGGGATTATGGGGTGCTGCCCCACACCGGCCATGAAAGCCTGAACCATCGAGATTTGGAACCTGGCGAATACGACAGCATGATCGGGCGGCTGGCCGGCGACAACCCCCGCAACAATCGCTATATTTCGACCGACGACGGCGAATATCGCGACCCCTGGGGTCAACGGTATGAAGTTCGTCTGGACACCAACTACAGCGGCACCATCCCCAATCCCGCCGATTCCAGCAAGACCATGAACCGCTCCGCCGCCGTCTGGTCAGATGGCAATCCCGATCGGGAAGAAGGCCCCATCTACCCCTGGGATTAAAGAGCGCTTCGCGCCGCCGCAAGATGTTGCGGCGCAGCCGCTTTGGAGTGCGGCGGCCTGGCGCCGCTTTCGGATAGAGGCTATAAACTATACCAAAGCGGTGCCGGCCCACCGGCCTGTCTGACCATTTGACTAAATAAGGAATCTATCCTTCAAAGATTTATGTGTTTTTCGACAACTACCACTTTGATTGGTTGAGTGTACTCAACAAGTGGTCAGGCACTCCAGGGATGCTTCGCATCGGGAACTATATTAAAGCGGTGCCGGGCCACCGCACTCCAAAGACGCATTGCGTCGGCACAATAAACCGGGCCGCATCAATCCAATTCCCTTCAACATGCCACAGCCTACCGCCGTCATCATCACCCTCGGCTGTCGCCTGAACCAGGCCGATTCCGCCCAGATCGCCGAGCAGTTGCGCGAGCACGGCTTCCGCCTCGGCGAAGCGCGAGATCAGGCCGACCTGATCGTGATCAACAGTTGCACGGTAACCGGCGAGGCCGGACGGAAAACCCGGCAGGCGGCGCGCTCCGCCCGCCGCCGCTGTCCCGCCGCCTTGATTGCGGTGGTCGGCTGCGATCCGCAAGTCGCCCGTCAGTTCTGGGATCGGGAACCTGCGGCCGACCTGGTCTTGGGCAATCGCGAGAAGCATCGTCTAATCGAACATCTGCCGTCCGCCCTGGGCGGGAGCATCGGCGAACGGGACACCTCAGAGTCAGACGCAGCCCTGTGGCCGCGGGGACGGCGGGCGGCGGGCAGTCCCCCGGCCGACGGCCGCTCCGGGGAGGCGGCGGTCGGCCACTATCCGCATCGCACCCGGGCCAACCTGAAGGTTCAGGAAGGCTGCGACTTCTTTTGCAGCTACTGCATTGTTCCCCATGCCCGCGGCGAGCCGCGCTCGCACCCGCTCGAAGCGGTTCTCGAAGAGGCGCACGGTCTGCTCGGCCGCGGCCATCGCGAGCTGGTTCTGACCGGAGTCAATCTGGGGCTTTACCGGGATCGGGACTGCGACCTGGCAGACTTGCTTACGGAACTGTCGAAGATCGACCGCGACTTCCGCCTGCGCCTCAGCTCGGTCGAGCCCGGCCCGATCATTCCGCGCCTGCTCGAAGCGATCAAAAGACAGCCGAAGATTTGCCGTTTCCTGCACATGCCCTTACAGTATGGGGCAAATCGGATTCTGCGGGCGATGAACCGCCGCTACACGGTGGAGGAGTACGGGGAGCTGGCGCGCCAGGCCGTCGCGACCATTCCCGGACTGTGTTTGGGCACCGACATTATTGTCGGCTTTCCGGGAGAGGACGAAGCCGCGTTTGAGCAGTGCCTGGCGACGGTTGACGAGCTGGCCTTCGGCAATCTGCACATCTTCCGCTACTCGCCGCGCCCCGGCACTCCGGCCGCCGGTTTGTCCGGGGCGGTGGCAGGCGGCTTGGCGGAGGAGCGCTATCGGTGCCTGCGCCGGCTGGCCAGTCGCAAGGAAGGCGAATTCGCCCGCGGGCAAATCGGCGAGGAACTGCATGTTCTGATCGAGGCCCCGACCCCGCGAAAATCGGGCAACGGCTGGTCCGACAACTATCTACGGGTGTGTCTCGGCACTTTGCCGAAAGGGCTGCAAGGCCAGTTCGCGAGAGCCCGGATCAGGGCGGTCGGCCGTGGCCGCCAGGTTGAAGGAACCATCGAAACCTAATAACCAGAGAGTTTTTCAAAATGGCTAAAGACCCCGATTCCACATTCGACTTCGGCGCCATGCTCGAACGCGACCTGCAAAACTTCCATCGCGACTTCAAGCCGGGACAGAAACTGACCGGCACCGTGACCGCGATCGACGACAACGCCGTCTTTGTCGACATTGGCGGCCGCAGCGAAGGCGTGCTCAGTCGCGAGGAGGCGACCGACAAGCAGGGGCGGCTGACCGCCGAGGAGGGCGAGTCGATCACCGTCTTCTTCGTCGGCGACCGCGATGGCGAAGTCCGCCTGACCACCCGGATCGGCAGCCAGGCCGACAGCGGACAACTGCTCGACGCCTGGGAGAACGGAATTCCGGTCGAGGGCAAGGTGATCGGCGAAATCAACGGCGGCTTTGAAGTGGAGGTGGGCGGCCACCGCGGGTTCTGTCCATATTCACAGATCGACTTGCGGCGCGGCGAAGCCGCCTCGTATATCGGCGAGAAATACCTGTTCTCGATCAGTCAGGCCGACAATTCTCTGCGCAACCTGGTACTCAGCCGCCGCGAGCTTCTGGAGCAGGAACAGGCGCAAGCCCGGGAAAAGCTCCGGGAGGAGCTGGAGCCCGGCATGATCCTCGAGGGCGAAGTCAGGCGGATCATGCCGTTCGGCGTCTTCGTCGATCTCGGCGCCGGGGTCGACGGACTGGTTCCCCTGCGCGAACTGGCCTGGGGGCATAAGGTCGAGCCGGGCGATTTGGTCGCCCCCGGCGACCGGGTCAGCGTCATGGTGCGCGAGCTGGACTGGGAGAAGAACCGCATATCGCTCAGCCTGCGCTACGCGGTCGGCAATCCATGGGAGGATGCGGCCGCAAAATACCCGGTCGGCGGCCGCTTTGTCGGCACCGTGGTCAAGCTTATGCCGTTCGGCGCCTTTGTCGAGCTCGAACCCGGAATCGAGGGGCTGCTGCATATTTCGAAACTGGGCGGCGGCCGTCGCGTCAATCATCCCCGCGAAGTCCTGGAGGAAGGCGCTAGGATCGAGGTCGTGGTGGAAAACCTGGATGGCGAGGCGCAGAAGATCGGACTGGCTCTGATCGGGGCCGAGGACGATGGCGAAGCGGCGGCACAGGCCGCCGACTTGCAGGCCGCGCGCGAACGGCAGGGCAAGGAAAAGCAATCGTTCGGCAGCCTGGGCGACCTGCTCGGGGACTTCAAGGTTTCCTGAGACGGGATTTCTGCCGTTGTTAGGCCACCACCAGTAGGCACGTCGAGCCCGCCTAAAGCGGGTCGATGTGCCCGCCGGGCTTGCCCCGGTCGAGCGAGGGTTTTAGGGAATTTAGCCCGACTTTCGCAGAAATTCGGACAAAGTTTGTCGACGAAGCGTATTCGGCGAAGTGTACTGGTGTCGTTCAACTTGCGAGGTCTTTGTGAGCAAAAAAGCGAAGCCTAATCCTCTTGACAAACTTGCCCCGCGCCCGCTCTGGCGCTTTTTCCAAATGCTTTGCGACACCCCCCGCCCCTCGCGACGCGAACAGGCCGCCGTCGACCTGGTGGCCGCGCACGGCCGCCGCCTCGGTCTGCCGACCACCGTCGATGAAGCCGGCAATGTCCTGATCCGCAAGCCCGCCAGCCCCGGCCGGGAAGCCGGTCGGACCGTTGCCTTGCAGGCTCATCTCGACCTGGTGCCGCAGAAGAATCAGGAGGTCGCCCACGACTTCGAACACGATCCGATCATTCCCCAAATCTTCGGGGGCTGGGTGACCGCCCGCGATACCAGCCTCGGCGCCGACAACGGGATCGGAGCCGCCGCCATGATGGCCGCCTTGGCAGACCACCGCCTGATCCACGGCCCGCTGGAAGCCCTGTTCACCGTCGAAGAGGAGACCGGACTGACCGGCGCCGCCAAGTTCGACCCCTCCCGTCTGCAGGCCGACATCATGCTCAACCTGGATTCGGAGGAGGAGGGGGAACTGTGCATTGGCTGTGCCGGCGGCATTGATCTCGACGCCGAATTCAAAATCGGTTCACAGCCCGCGCCCGACCCCGCCGCCGACTGGTGCGGAGTCCGCATTGCGGTCGCGGGTCTGCGGGGCGGCCACTCCGGCATGGACATCGACAAAGGCCGGGGCAACGCCCTCGAACTGCTCTGCCGCCTGCTGGCGGACCTCAAAATCGAATTGCCCCTTGCCAGGATCGGCGGCGGCGACTTGCGCAATGCAATCCCGCGCGAGGCGCAGGCCGAGTGCGGAGTCCGCAAAAAGGATCTGAACCCGTCCCTCGCCTCAATCCGGGAAAAGGGCGAGGAGCTGATCCGCCCGCTGCGGCAAGTCGAAACCGACCTGCGGATAACCGCCGAAGCCACGTCCGCACCCGCCCGCACCCTGGTTCCATCCGCGCAAACTCGCGTACTGCGCGCCTTGTGCGCCTGCCCCAACGGCGTCGTCAAAATGAGCGATGCCGTGCCCGGGCTGGTCGAGACCTCGATCAACCTGGCCGTCCTCGACACGCGGGAAGACAGGCTGACCGCGCAATGGATGGCCCGCAGCTCGCTCGACTCGGCCAATCGGGAACTGGCGGAAACAGTGGTCAAAACCTGCCGCAAAGCGGGCGGACAGGCCGTCATGCGCCAGGGTTATCCGGGCTGGCCTCCCAATCCCGACTCGCCAATCCTCGACCTGGCGCGCCGGATCTATCGGGACTGCTTCGGCCGCGAACCGGCGGTCAAGGCTGTGCATGCCGGACTCGAGTGCGGCATCTTCAAGGCGGCCCGGCCCGAGCTGGACATGATCTCCTTCGGCCCGACCATCCGCAACCCGCATTCCCCCGCCGAAAAGGTCGAGATCGCCAGCGTCCCCGCCTTCTGGCGCCTCCTGACCGAACTGCTCGCCCGCATCGACTGAGTTTGCCTTTCGCGGTTCCCCCACCGCCGGGCTTGCCCCGGCGGAGCGAGGTTTTGGCGGTCGGCAACCGGCCGGGCTGAAGATCCCCGGGCCTGCCCGGCGGTCCGCCCGGGGCGGACCGCCGCTTTCGACTGCGC
>SLSR01000013.1 GCA_007130365.1 Lentisphaeria bacterium | reverse complement strand
ACCTGAAACCTGAATTCTGTCACGAGCAATGCATCATTTCTGAATGTGAATTGAAACAAGCTACCCACTCAAAGTGAGAAAGAACCTATTAAAACTCCTGGTGGTTGGTCGGCGCAGCGGTGGGCAGGCGACCTGCAAGGGATGAGTATTGCGGCGCGCATGACGAGTCTGCGAAATGCTTGGTGAATTCGAGGACGGCGCCCGGCAGTCGGGGGGAGGGAGACGGAGAAGAGCAGCCAACTCTCTGAAGGGCTCCCTGTAAAATATGGCTTATTTATGGAATGTGCGGGCAGGCAAAGGAATTTGAAATATCGTGAAAGTCAATTGTATCGCGGCTCTGGAAGAACACTTGCAAGCCAGTTTCGCGGTTTCCCCATTAAGCATTGCCATCGAGCGGCCGCCGTCCAGTATGGCCGGCGATCTTGTGGTCAACTGCTTTCGCCTGGCCGGGGCTTTGCGGCGCAATCCGCTGGAAATCGCGATGGCGGCCGCCGAATTCCTGAGTCGGCATTCGGATGTCGAGGCGGTCGACCAGATCAAGGCCTATGTCAACCTTTCATTGACCTCGCAGGCTCTGTTCGAGGCCGCGGTGGCGGATCCGCAGGCACCCCGCCGGGACGGGGTTTTGCCGACCGCCCGGCGCCAGCGCATAGTGGTCGAATATTCGGCTCCCAACACCAACAAGCCCCAGCACTTGGGGCATGTCCGCAACAACACTTTGGGGCAGGCCGCGGTTTCCCTGCTGCGTCGGGTCGGGCACAAGGTGGTTGCGGTCAACCTGGTCAACGACCGGGGAATTCACATATGCAAGTCGATGCTGGCCTACCAGCGCTTCGGCCATGGCGAGACGCCGCAAGATCGGGAAATGAAGGGCGACCACCTGGTTGGCGACTATTATGTCAAGTTCGACCAGGAATACCGTCGTCAGGTCGAGCAGTTGCGGGAAGCGCAGCCCGAGTTGCGCGAGCGGGCGGACGAGGAACTGTTCCTGCAGACTGAAATCGGGCGGGCGGCCCAGGACATGCTGGTCAAGTGGGAGGCCGAGGATCCGCAGGTGCGGGCATTGTGGCGCACCATGAACCAGTGGGTTCTGGCCGGCTTCGACCAGACTTATCTTCGACTGGGAGTGGCCTTCGACCGCACCTATTTGGAGAGCGAGACCTACGGATTCGGCCGCCAGATAGTTCTCGACGCTCTTGCCAAGGGAATCTTCAAACGACGCGAGGATGGCGCGACGGTGGTCGATCTGAGCGACGAGAAGCTGGGCGAGAAGGTGGTTCTGCGCAGCGACTCGACCAGCGTCTACGTGACCCAGGACATCGGAACCACGGCGATCAAGCACGACGACTGGCGGCCGCAGCGCCAAATCTGGGTGGTCGGCGACGAGCAGATATTTCACTTCAAGGTTCTGTTCGCGATTCTCCGCAAGCTCGGCTTTCCCTGGGCGCAGACCGAGGATGCGCTTTGCCACATGGCCTATGGCATGGTCAACCTGCCTTCGGGTCGGATGAAGAGCCGCGAGGGCACGGTGGTCGACGCGGACGATCTGCTGGACGAGATGGAGAGCCTGGCGCAGGCTGCCACCCTGCAACGCTACGAGGAAGCGCCCAACGATCTGGCGGAACGGTCGCGGGCGATCGGGCTGGGCGCCTTGAAGTTCATGCTGCTCAAGGTCAACCCGAAGACCACGATTCTTTTCGATCCCGAGGCTTCCCTGAAGTTCGAGGGGGACACCGGCCCCTACATCCTCTATGCCTATGCCCGGATCTGTTCGATGCTGCGCAAGGCCGACGACTCGGCAGCGGTTGCGAAGGCGGCGGCGGCGCCGGTCGACTGGTCGGTTCCGGGGGTTGCGGCGGAGCGTGATCTGGCTCTGTCGTGCGGGGTTTACGGGGAGGTTCTGCAGCGTGCCGCCGCCGAGTTGGACACTTCGATTCTGGCGGGTTATCTCTTGGAGCTAAGCAAGGCATTCAGTCGTTTCTATCGGGAATGTCCGGTGCTCAATGCGGATTCGGACAAGTTGGCGGCGGCCCGTCTGGAGTTGTGCCGAAGAGTGCGCGACATTCTGGCCGACGGTCTGCATACGCTAGGCATTGAAACCCTGGACAGCATGTAGCCTGACTGCATTCGTCGGTGCCGTTGGCGGGCGCGCGGATTGTTCAGGGCAGGGCCGATGGCCAGAGACGTGCGGAGTGTGGGAATTGAGCCAAACTATAGGTCGAGTATCTGACTCGGCCAGGCAAGATGCTTTGGGGCGGGGCAGGTTGCCGCTTCGTTGTCCTGCACATGCGGAGCCTTGGTTCCTGCTGAAAGGTGGCGCCCTGCGGTTTTACCATTGCGGATTATTAATTGGAGTATGCACAAGATGGAAAGGTCATTGGCCAGTTTGGGCGATTTCTTCCCGGATCAGGGGCTGGAGTGCGCGGTGCCGGGATGCGGCAACATTTGTCTGGACGCGGCGGAACAGGCCTCGGCGAGATCCGGGGACGGCCTGCCCGTTCCGGTTTGCGACGAGTGTCGGGCATTGTTCTCGACCCTGGCCGATCGCGAACTGCCGTGCGCCCGCGAAGATTGCACCCAAACCTGGATCTGGCCACGGATGGAACAGCTTGTCGCCTGCCGTCAGGCCGGTGCCGGGCGGACGGACGCGCCCAGAGGCTTGTGCGCGGATTGCCGGGAACAGGCGACGGCGCTTGGGGACTTGCCGGTGCCCTGCATAATTCCGGATTGCGACAAGACCTGGACCTGGCCTGCCGTGGAGCGCTTTCTCAGCGACACCGGGGTGCCGGAGGCCAGGATGTGCGATGATTGCGGACAAAAGATCAATCGACTGCACGACCGCGATGTCGCCTGCGTAGTCGAAGGCTGCCGCGGCAGCTGGCAATGGTCGGCTCGCGAGCAGTTGGAGGAGGCGCTTCGGCTGGGCAGAACTCCGCGCCGCCCGCCCGAGCGGCTTTGCGGGCAGTGCCGGGAGCGCCTGGCCGGGTTGAGCGACCGTGAAGTGCCTTGCCGGGTGGCGGATTGTCGGCGAACCTGGACTTTGACGGCCGAAGCGCAGTTGCGGCATATGATCATGCATGGCGAGGAAGACGATCCAGCGACCGACTCGCGGCGCATGTGCGATGAATGCTTCGCCTTCCTGCAGGAGGCCAGGCCGCGGCAGGTGCCCTGTCGGATTCGCGGCTGCCGCGGCACCTGGCTGTACACGACCAGGCGGCAGGTCGAGGATTTTGCCCGCGGTCGGCATCGGCCGCCGCTTTGGCTGTGTTCCGACTGTCGGGCGCAATTGCGCGAATTGCGGCCGGTCGATTGTCCTTGCTCGACCCCCGGGTGCCAAGGCGCCTGGGTGTGGAGCGAAGAGGAACAGCTGCGGGAGCGGTTGCGCCAGGCGGATCGCGGGGGCGAGGTTCGGCCGCCGCAAAAGCGTTGTGCGGAGTGCGAAGAGCACCTGCGCAGCCACACTACGCAAACTCTTTTTTGCAACGATTGCGGCCAGCAGATTTCGTGGTCGCCCTACGAACAGTTGCTTTGGCGGCGGGGCGCCTTCGCGAAACCGATTCGCTGCTCCGAGTGCGCGGCCAAGGCGGTGGCCGGAAAGCAGCCGCGCCCGGAGGATTTCATTCGACACAGTCAGACGCAAGCCTTTGCGATTCCCGCCCGCGGCCCGTGGCTGCGGGAAGCCCGCATCGCGCACCGTCCAGTCCATCTGGATCACGGCACCCTGGAGCGGCTGGGTCAGGCCGATCTGCGGATCTTGGCGTTCGGCGACCAGGCCACGGCCGCGGCCCCCCGACCCGAGCAGGCGTGGCCGCTTCTTCTGGAGCAGGTTCTCAATCAACGCCTGCGCGACCATGCGATCACGGTCGCCGTGGCCAATCTCGGGATCGATGAATGCGACAGTCGGTTGGCCGTCCTGCGGATCGAGCGCGATGTGCTGCCGTTCAAGCCGGCTTTGACGATCTGCTCCTTTGTCTTTGCCGATTCCTGCGTGCCCTGTCGTTCGGAGCCTTCGGATATCCGGGCGGAGCCGGCGGCGGAGGAGGGTGAAGTGGGGCGAGCGGAGCAGGAGCTGATGCGGCGACTGCTGGCTAGTCCCGGCAAGTTGCTCTATTGGCTGCCCAATCCGATTTTTCCGCAGGTCGAGGCGGGTGTCGCAGCCGATGAAGGACGGCGGGCTTGGGCCAATGCCGTGGACAGTCGCTTTCGGCAGACCCGAGCCCGCGTGGCCCATCTTTGCCAGAGCCATGATGTGCCCCTGCTGGACGCCGGATCGCGCTTTGAAGTCAACGGCAGTCGCAGCGCCGGCAAATGGATGTGCGATTCGTACTATCCCAACCAGGCCGGTCTCCACAATATCGCCAACTGGCTGGCCGAGTCGATTCTGCACCATGGGCTATTGCCGGTGCAGTAGCAGCACTGCCCAGGCGGCGATCCCCTCTTCGCGGCCAATGAATCCGAGCCTTTCGCAGGTGGTGGCCTTGACCGAGACTTGTTCGACCGTGCTCGAAAAAATGGCGGCCAGGGTCTGGCGCATTTCCAGGATATGGGGGGCAAGTCGCGGTCTTTCGGCGGCGATGGTGCAGTCGAGATTGACCAGTCTCCAGGGGCGATGGCTTTCGGCTTCGACTATGGTTTGCAGCAGTTGTCGACTGTCGGCATCGCGCCAGCCCGGATCGCTGTCCGGGAACCAGACGCCGATATCGCCGCCGCCGACGGCTCCGAGAAAGGCGTCGGCAACCGCGTGCAGCAGGGTGTCGGCATCGGAATGGCCGGCCAGGCCTTTGGGGTGTGGAATGGTTACTCCGCCCAGCTTGAGGGCGCGACCTTTGACCAGGGCGTGAACGTCGAAGCCGTGGCCAATGCGCAGCTCGGCCATCTACCAGGCCTCGACGATTTCATGGACGATTTTGCCGGCCGCGTCGGTCGCGGCCTGTTCGATCGCGGTGTCGCGAGCCATGCCCATGTCGGGCATCCCCGGGAAGTCGGCCTGCCCGCTCGCCGAACGCCAGTCCATCAGAGTTTCCCCGGCCGGAGAAACCACTCGGTATTGCAGGTTGAGAATGGCCGTGTATAGAGTGGTGGAATAAGTGTTGATGGCATCCGGAATGTCCTTTTCGTCGCGCACCCTGGCCGAGGCGCTGGCGCGATAGTTGAATTCGTCGATCCGAATTTCGAGCAGAAGATCGGCGGCGTTTCGATTCTCCAGACGCACCGTTTCCTCGCGCATAATCTGTTCGTTCAACTGCCCCAGCAGCACAGTTCCCAGATTGGCTTCGCGGGTGGGGTTGCGCAATGAGGCCACGGCCAGGCTGGAGAAGGGCGGCAGTCCGACCAGTTCCATCGGCAGCAGTCGTTTTTCCATGACATCCATTTCACGCATGGCCTCCACGGAATAGCTGGGCGCGGTTTCCGGACTGGGCGGGTGCGGGCGAGTCGGGGTCGGAGTCGGACGTTCGGGAGTCGGAGGAAGCGTCGTCACTGGTTGATCTGGCCTGGCCGCGTCTTCGGTTTCGGCTGCCGAAAGCTGGCGCTGGCGTTGGCGGGCGGCGCGGGCGGCCGGGCTTTCGGGAGCTTGCTCGATTGCCTGCTGCAGGTAGCGGTTGGCGGCACTCGGGTTGAGATGGGTCGGATGCAGATAGAATTCGGCGAGTCCGAGGTAGTGGTTGGCCAGCCGGTCGTCGACCTCGGCAATCGTTGCCTCGGCCTGTTCCGCCAGCTCGTGCTCCGGATGAAACCGCAGAAACAGCCGGGCTTCGCGCCGGGCGCTTTCGAGCAGGGCCGGATTGTCGTGCTGCCGACCGGCCTGCGCCAGGATCATTTTTATGTATTCGATACGGGCTTGCGGGGCGACTTCGGACTGGGGATGGCGCTGGAAGACTTCCCGGAATGACTGCATCGCCTCGTCGTCCCGGTTGTCCTGGCGGTAGAGTTGCGCCAGCCGCATCCGGTCGCCGGCCGCGCGCGGGCCGGCCGGCGCCTGTTCAAGAATGAATTTGTAGATCTCGATCGCCTGCCGCGTGCGCCCGACCGGCAATACGAAAAGAACGGTGCCGGGTTGTTCGACATAGGCTTCGGCGATTTCCCGGAGTCGTTCGACCGCCTGGCTGAAATTAATTTCGGCCGGCCATTTTTCGATTGCCGACTTGTAGGCCGCCGCCGCCTGTCGCAGCCGCCCGCCCGCGATTTCCATTTCCGCCATGTTCATGGTGGCCCAGGCGGCGTTGACCCGACGGCTGGCCAGATTGGCCATTCGTCCGTAGGTTCTGGCGGCGGCTCGGTAGTCATTGGCCTGGAACTGTTGTTCCGCCTGTTGCGCCAGGTCGCCACCGCTTCGAAACCAACCGTCTTCCACCTGCCAGGCGGGGTCGGAGCCGACTTCGGGGGCTGCCTGCGCGGGCGCCAGCCAGGCGCTCAGTGAAAAGGCGCACAAAATTGCGGCCGCGATCATTCCTTTGCCGACTGTCATGTTCATAGCGTAATCCTCTTTCGGCAGTTGAAGTTAAGACGCTGGGCTATAATGTTGTCTGCGATCAGGGCTGGACAATCCGCGCCGGGTTGGCGGGCGGCGAATGTTTCCCTGAAAACCAAAGCCTGTGTTTTTCCCTGTTTATCCGAAACTTTGATAACATAGGCGCTAAATGTCGGTTCCGCCACCTGTCCGGT
>SLSR01000123.1 GCA_007130365.1 Lentisphaeria bacterium | reverse complement strand
CTCTGCCACATCCATTTCTGTTTCCTGTTCCACTCCCACTCCCCGTCCTCCCCGATCTCCCTGTTCAAAATTCTCGGTTTTTTCCTAGGCTGGACACCGATCTCCAGTTCCCCGCCCCCCGAATGTAGTCTTTTATCGCTCGCTTTGTCTGCTTCGCAATTCCTCGATTATCTGGCGCCTTCGCTCTATGGCCTGGCGGATTTGCTCGTCACGGTCGGTTTCCTCTTCCGGTCTTTCCCGGACCTGTGCCTCGCCGTCTGCCGGCATTTCATTTGCATCGAAAGCCACGGGTGGCGGCGGCGGCGGTGGTGGCGGTGCCGCGCGGTCGCCGCGCCCGCCTCTTGCCTCTCGCCGCGCCGTCTGCGAGCTTTCCGCCTGGCTGGCGGCCACCACTGCTCGTTCCTGGGCCACTGCGGCTTCTCTGCGTCTCTGACTGGAATCGCTGGAAGGCGCCAGACGCAGGACACGCTCTTCATCGCCCCTTGCTAAAATCACCTCATCCATTTTTATCTCCCTTACAGTGTATCCTGTGCTGCCCACGCTTTCTCCAATATTATAGACTCGCTGCGTGCCCCTGGTACCGCCGCCGCCGGCGCCGCGACGACGGGTGGGCGCTGTCGGCTGCCGAGGTTCGTTGACAATTATCACCGCCGCCGACCGTGAACCGAAGATGCCGACCGCCATCAATTCCAGGTTGGTTGGACTGGGGCTTTCGGTGGCGACGCTGACAGGTGGCGCAGTCTGGGTGAACCCCTCTTGCCGGGTGGGACTGAAGATTACATTCTCCCACAGAGTTTGCACAGCCTCCCGCGGAATTTCTGCCGTCGCCATCGTCCTTTGCGTCGCTGCCGGCGGCGGCGGACTTTCCAGAGAATTCATTGTTTCCGGCCGCTGACTGGCGCGGGAGGTTTCCCGATTCGTGAATACCCATAAGGTAACCAGGATGGCCGCTGTCGCGAGCAAAGGATTGAAAATCGCGTATAGGCGTGTCATAGGTCCCTCTCTGCTTCGAAAATGAATCTTTCCGCGCTGGGGATTAGAAAAAAGGCTTCGATCCTGCCGTTCAGATTGATTGACTCGTTGCCCGGGTTCTGAGTTGGGCGCAGGGAACAAACATTCCAATAGAGCTTGCGCGGCGCCTTCTCAACCCCCGTCATAAAGCGGGTTACCTCGCGCATGCTGCCATTCAAGGTGATCGCGATTTCCACTTTCTTTATGTGCTCGCTGATTTCACTGATGCGCGGCGACCCCATGGAGCGAATGGTGACACGCTCAGCCCGGGCAATTCGCTCAAGCGCACTTTGGATTTCGCTCGAAGGATCCCGATTGTCGATGCGCCAAAGAAAGGGTTCGGCCAGCTCCTGCAAATAGCGCAGGTTGGATTCTTGCCGACTTCTTTGCCATTCCAGTTCGGCGAGCTGTTCCATCGCGGCCCGTGATTTCTCCTCCATATCCTGAATCTGGCCTGGTAAAGGCAGGCGCGTCTTGGAAAAGTCCAGATAGCTGTACGCCACCAGTACTGCCAACAGACAGGCCAGGCCGATCAGCATTTGCTGGAATCGGGTAAGCTTCCTCAGTTTTCCCCTGATGTTCGGCATAAAGATTGTTCTCTTGGGGAGGTTGGCCTATTGCAATTGCTCTCTATCAATGGGGAACCGTCCGGGGGCGGCCCGCATTTGCACTTGAAAGGTCACATTGTTTTCATGGTCCACGGTTTTCCGGGTCGGCAGAACGTCCACCAGCGTTGCCGATTCCCTAAACAGATCGAGGAAGCCCAGGTCGTCTTGCTGACTCTGTATTTGCAAGTCTATTCGCCCTTGCTGCCAATTGAGGTTGGAAACCCAGTATTCGCGCGGCATTTTATCGGTTATTATGATAAGGCATTGCAGCAAACCGGGACGCGCCAGGTCCAATTCTGTCAGCTCCTCGCTGAATGATTCGATAAAGGGCGCCAGGCTTTCCTGGCGCAGAATACGGGTTATGCGGTCTTGTTTTTGTTCATACCCGGCTTGCAGTTCTTGCAGATGGTGAAAATCGCGCCAGGTTGCTCGGCCAAAGACGAAAAGCAGGATCAGCGCAAGATAAACCAGCAGCCCGGCAGCCACTCGCCGGGCAAGGCGATGCCTTTGGGGGCGCAGTTCGCCCGGCACCTGTATCCAGGCTTTCCGGTCAGCGCGCAGTGACTGGGAAGTCCCATACAAGGCCAGGACAATGGCGCCGGCGAATTTCCTTTGCTCCGAAACCGGCAGCCCGGCCAGTTCGCCGATATCCAGACCGGGCCAGGCAAGCGGCTGGTCGCCGGCTCCGAAAGCAGACGAATCGGAAAAATCGCCGAAAACCAATTCTCGCCCCCTTTCGCCGGGCACAAGCAGATATCCCTCTTCGCTCTCCGAGCTGTCGATGAAGAGTGATTCGCCAGCAAGCGCAGGATCAAGAGCGGCCGGGACGGGAATTATCGTGTCCACGCCGCCGGTTATGGCACCGGCTATGTCCAGCATTCGCCGCCACTTTTGCAAGGGCATGTAAACCAGCCGATACATTTTCTTCCCTTGCTGATCCGTGGTTTCCAGGGAGCGAAATCCCCAGGCCAGGTTGTCCTCCTCCACCGGCGCTTGTTTGTTCAGTTCAAAGCGGAAAGCCTGGCGAAGACTTTCCATATCCAGATTGGGCATGGCTAAATCAACAAAGCCGCAGGCGCATTCATGGGGGCCCGCCACCACGCTGCTGACACCGTCGCCGCCGAGTTTCCGCATTCCCTCGGCCAGGCTAGTCGAAATATCGCTGTCCGCAGTGTTTGCTTCGCAGTTCCAATATGCGAGCACCAACCATCGATTGCCCTGGCGGGTCATGCGAACCCCGCGGCAGTCACCCCGCTCGTCCCAGGTCAATGCAAGGCCAGATTGTCTAATCCATTTCATCTCTATTCCAGTACCTTTTGCCAATTTTCCACGGCGCGGGTAGTGCCTCGGGGCTGGATAAACTGCGACAGATGCCTGGTCGTTCGCAATTCCCGCTTGATTGTTCCCTTTGGGCAAGACGCTTCGGCCACAATCGTTACCACGCTTGATTCGACAAACGAGTGGTTCTCCCGCAGCCGACCGCTCAGGCCAGGGTCGAGATGGGAGAAAAAATCGCCCCCCGACTCGCGCCATTCATCTCGCGCCACCATCAGTTCCTGCAGTCCCTCGCTGCTTAAGGCGGACAGTTGCCGCACCAGCAGAGGGTTGCTGGAGAAAAACGACGGCTTCCCGCTTTCCGGAAAAGCGCGGCCGGGTGGCGGGATCAGCCGGATCGAAGCCATCAATTGATCCGGCCGTGCCGTGTCGCCGAGGATCGCCAGCGCTGATTCAATGCCGTCGATCCAGAATAGTTCCTCGCGCATTTGCAATGCTCCCATTCTTGGCATATCCGGCCATCCTTCGGCTGCGTAGTCTGCCGGGGTTTTGCCATGCAGCCGACTGGTGATTCTTTCGCGGTCGTCAATATAGTCGACTAGAACATCCAAAAAACGCCTGACGGTTTCGAGTTGATCGAGGTCGGCCGCGTCGGGCAGCAGGAAAGTCAGCAACCGCCCGCCGGGATTGACCCCCGACACATCTATGCCGCTATTGGCGTCCAGCAGAGTGATTGCCACTTCGTGGTCCCCGTATGCAAGCCGATGCTTCGCCCCATCGGCCTGCCATCGCGGTTGCTCGGCCAGCTCTTCCGGCTGCATGACGCCGACGGCTCGCGACCGGAACTGGCGGCGGTCGGCCAGGAGCATCCAAAAGGCTCGCTCGCTCGCCGATTCCGCACTGTATCTAAGGCTTGAACGAGTCGCCGCCGCCTGTGCCTCGCGAGCCGCGATTTCACTGTTGGCGGTCAATTGCGCCACCATCAAAGTCAGCACCGCCAGAACGGTCAAGACCACAATGAGAGCGCTGCCTGCCTCTTGCGGGTTGTGTTGTATTGTCTTTGCCATCTTTTTTTTCGTTTTTCAATCTTCAGTCGCGCCTTGGCCGCCAGATTCCCAGTTGTTCATCGAAACCGTTGCCGGCGGTTCGCCGCAGCCAGGATTCCTGATAGCCGTTCAACCAAAAGACATCGATGCGCAGGGCCAGAGGCACCTCCAGCCGCTCGCCGTTCTCGTTCCAGTAATCAACCCATTCGATTCCCTGATTCTCCTGCCAGTCCGCATAGAATATTCTTATACGCTCGATGCCTTCGGCCAGAACCACGGTGTCGGCTCTTGGCCCGGGCTGCCGCTGCAAGTCGAGATGAGGGCGCTCCTGATAGGTGGCCAGCAGCTTCCCGTTGTCGACCAACAGAATGACATTGCGCAAGGCACCATCTTCAATCCTGTTCAATCGATGTCGATAAAAAAAGGCGGCTTGCTCTGGCTCGCCATGAAAGGCCAGAACCTGGTTGTTTTCCGAATCGCGCCACTGCAAAGGCACAATGTTTGAAAGTGTATTGTCAAGCATGCGGTCAATCGCCATCACCGCCATGAAGTGATCTTTTTCATGATTCAGCCTTTCCCAGGATGCAGTGATGGCAGTGGCGGCCGCGAACAGCATAGTCAACATGAGCATTAGGATTACCGTGGCCACCAGCAGCTCAAGCATGGTGAAGCGGCATTCATGCCTGTTTTCAAGGTTGCCCACTTTAAAACCCATCCGGGTCTCTACAAATGTTCATAAACGACTTTCTCGACAGTCCGCTCGCCAATCAACTCGCTACCCGTGCCATAGACGCGGACGCGATATACTTTGAGCATGGTGTTGCCGACCGGCAGTATTGCTGTATCCGGCAGGTCTTCCACATTATCGAGAGCGCAGGTGGCGGTAAAACCCTCCGGGAAAACCCCCTCGGGCAGAGTCGCTTCCGGCCCGGCCAAGAGAAAAAACTCCGTGGCCAGGGTCAGTAGATGCTCGCGAGCCCAGCGCTCCTCGGCCCGCAGCAGACGGCTGCGGGCGTTTGCCAGGATGGCCATGATCATGACTAAAGAAACGCCAAAAACCGTCACCGCCACTAATATTTCAAGTAAAGTGAAGGTGGTCTTTCTTTTCATTTTTGCAAACAATCCATTAGTCCAAAACATATAGCGTCATTTCTTCTTGGCAAGAACAAAAAACCTTGCCACCCATATTCCATACCTGCTTCCCCCCCTATCCACCCTCCACCCCCGCCATTAAGTCAGTCCATTTAGTCCGTTTGTCCGTTTAGTCCGTTTAGTCCGCCCCTCCTACCGTTCAATTTCCACTAAGCGCATTTTCCCCGTCATCCGCATAACCGACAGGCGGAACCTATAGCCCCTGAGTGTGAACTCCAAACCCGGCCCGGTTGCGTCGCCGTCCGGGAAAAAAATAAAATTATGATGCTCCGTCAACAGATAATCCTGGCTTGGCTGGTGCCACTCGATTTCTTGGTTTAAACTGTAGCTTTGCTGGAAAGGGCCTGCCGATTCAGTTGCCGTCGAGGAGCCGAACCCCGCCTGCCGCCACTCCAGTTCACCGTGGTCTTCCGCATCCGCCCGGTCGTGTAGGAGCAAGCGGTTTCCCCGCAGGTCCAGGCTGAGAACCGTGGGCCGGCCAGTGGTGCGGGCTCGCATCCCGGCCTCTGAAAATGCGGTTTGCAAACTGGTCTTGACCTCGCGAACCACCAGACGCGAAGGCATGACTCCAATTCGCGAGCCAACCAAAGCCAAGCCCGTCGCCACAATTGCCAGAGCCACCAGCAATTCGAGCAAGGTAAATGCCCGGCCTCGCCTCTCTTGATCAGGATAATCTAGCGTTGTCTTCATAGAGAATTTATTTTATTATCCCTGCTGAAATGTTATTTCGGTGGCTTTCTGTGTTTTTAACTTGGATCGGAATAAATATAGTTCCAAAATCAAAATTAGCTTATATGGTTTTGACGGAAAAACGACAGAAGCGTGTACTACAAACACCGCCCCGGAAAAGCAACCCACCCGTTGGTAGTTCAGGCTTCAGCCTGCTCAACCAAACGCCTCGCGCATGCGAAGCACGCTAAAGCGTGTACTATATACAAACAGACACAAGCGAGTCAAAGGTAACATTAACTACAGAGACTCAAGAGCATGTATGCATGGCGACAAATGAATGAGGGACAACGCAAGGAGGCCATGCGGCATCGTCTGCATTACCGCTATCCACTTCACAGTCCGCCGCATTTCAATCCCGATAAACCTTGCTTCTTTCATCTCAATGCTGCATGTTTCAACCACAATTCGATCATTGGGCTTTCGCCGCAGCGCATGGCGGATTTCGCAAAAGCCTTGCTTTCCGCATTGTCCGAAGGCACCGATGAAACCCGCGCCTGGTGCGTGCTTCCCAACCATTGGCACGCATTGATTAAGACGAGCGACTTGAAAAGTGCGACCAAGCTTCTGGGACATCTGCATGGACGTATGTCGCGACAATGGAACATCGAGGACAAAAAAAAGGGACGAAAATGCTGGTTTTGCTGTGGCGACCGGCGGATTCGCTCGGATGCGCATTTTTGGGCTACGATGAACTATGTGCATCATAATCCGGTTCATCACAGATATGTCGACAAGTGGCGTCATTGGCCTTTTTCCAGTGCGGCAAGCTGGGTTGAACAAGTTGGCGAAAAAATGGCGGTTCACATTTGGCGTGATTTCCCCGTGCTGGACTATGGTAATGGTTGGGATG
>SLSR01000070.1 GCA_007130365.1 Lentisphaeria bacterium | reverse complement strand
GGCTCTTTCTCAAAACGAATGGGTTGTTAATAGTTTTTTCTTAGATTTTGTGGGTAAAAGAAAATTCCGGTCAGCGACCGGCGTTGGCATGTAGAGGAAGACCACGTCGCGTGCGGATCAGAAAGTGCGCTGTGCCCTCTGGATGGCCTGACACCCGAAACCCGAAACCTGAAACCTGACACCCGAAACCCGAACTCTGCCACGAGCAATGCATCATTTCTGAATGTGAATTGAAACAAGCTACCCACTCAAAGTGAGAAAGAACCTCATAATTTTACAGATTCCCCCAGAAAATCGTTCTGGTTCCCCGGGAGTGGTTGCGCCCTCGCGAATCGGGATACGGTTTTTTTGTGGAAGATTCACGAATTTGGATGTTTCGCGGACGGCGAAACCGCCGTCCCTCCCGGAGTATGAGAGAGAGCGGATCTGATTTGAGGTTTTTGATGTCAGGTTTTTTTCGTTCGTTTTGGTTGCAGTTGCGGGGCTTTCGCCTTTTTCTGGGATTGTGTAGCGTGCTTTTGCTGGCCAGTGCGTTCCTCGACTACCGGATGCTCGACAGTCTGATGTATCCTGCCTCGGAGCCGATTTTGCCCACAATCGAGACTGGGAGCAAGGTGGCGATTCCGCCGCCCGCGATCGACCGGGGACATCCGCGCTACGAATTTTGGGACGCGCTTTCGCGGCTGGGGCGGGGCGAGTGGTATTTGATCCCGACCGGGGCGGGGCTGCTTCTGCTGTGGGCAGCCCGCCGCCTGCGCCTGGCTCGGCAAGGTCGGGAATGGCGGAATTTCTGCTGGCTCATGCTGGCCGTCCTGGCTTCCACCGGGGTGCTGGTCAATCTTTTCAAGGTCTTGTTCGGGCGGGCTCGGCCGCGTGAGATCTACCGGACGGGGGAACAGGGTTTTTTCTGGTTCCGCATGGACTCCGCCTATCACGCCTTTCCCTCGGGGCATACCGCTGTCGTGATGTCTGCCGCCCTGGTCGGCGGTCTGGTCTTTCCCCGGCTGCGTCTGTTTTTTCTTGTGGTCGCCGGGTTGATTGCGCTCAGTCGGGTTCTTACCTACGCCCATTTCCCCGGCGATCTCGCGGCCGGCGGCCTGCTGGCCGTGTGCGTGGTCGCGCTCTGGCGTCGACAATTCCAAAGCTGGAGTCTTGATCTGCCGCTGGTCGGGGGGCGAACTTCGCAGTGGTTGTGAGGTCGGTCTACAAAGGGCTCTTCAATGATTTTATTCAACCCTTCCCGGGGTCAATCGGAAACCGACCATCGGCGGGCTGGAAGCCCGCACCAAAAAAAGCCAGCTTCGTCGCCGATTTCGCGGGCGCTCATCTCGGCCGCCTCCCGCGCCCGCAGCCGTTGTTTGTTCGCAGCCCCAACGGGGGCGGCTTCACCGTAGCCCGGGCAGCGCCCGGAGCCTGGTCGGGTCGTTGATCGTGCCCTGAAGGGGCACCTCAATCCGTGCCCGGTGCTCGGCGTTGAGGAAGCCCTTCAGGCTTCAATCCATCATCATCCCAACCCAGGGCGGCGCTCCGCTTGCCCTGGGCTGCGGTGAGGCCGGGCCTTCAGCCCGCCAATTGCCGTGTCATCTCCGGCCAAGGTGAGGCTCAGGCGCGCTGTCAAGCGTCCAGTGCATCTTTCTTGTTCGCATTCCGTATTCTTTTCACCAGCAGAGTAGCTCCGGGGGTTAGCCCGGAGCTGCTCTACGGCTCTTCGTGCGGCAATCAGTCCTTTGCCTGGCGTTTGCCTTCGAACAGCGAATAGATCACGGGCACGAAGACCAGGGTGATCAAAGTCGAACTGGCCAGTCCGCCAATGACTGCCCGCGCCATCGGCGCCTGCGCCTCGCCGCCTTCCCCGAGACCGAGAGCCAGCGGAGTCAGCCCGCATATCGTGGTCAGGGCAGTCATCAGGATCGGGCGCAGGCGCCGGCGTCCGGCCTCTTCGATCGCCTCCCTTGTCGCCATGCGGTCGCGACTGCGCAGCAGGTTGGTGTGGTCGACCAGGAGGATCGCGTTGTTGACCACAATGCCGCCGAGCATGATGCAGCCGATGAACGACTGCACGTTGAAGGTGGTTCCGGTCAGAAACAGCATCAGAATCACTCCGATCGCGGCCAGGGGCACCGAGAACATGACGACGAACGGGTCGCGCAGCGACTCGTAGAGGCAGGCCATCACCATGTAGACCAGGATCAGAGCCAGGACGAAGCCCAGCAGCAGTTCCCGAAAGGCCTCCTGCTGCTCCTCGTAGTCGCCGGTCAGGGCGACCGTGAAGCCGCGCGGGATCGGCATGGCCTGCAGCTCTTCGCGCAAGTCGGCCACGATCGAGCCCAGGTCGCGATCCTGGATATTGCCCTGCACCGTGACGATCCGCTCCTGGTTGCGGCGCTCGATGCGCACCGGCCCGGTGCGCTCTTCCACTTCCACAATGTTGCGCAGAACCACCGGCCTGCCGGCGTCGTTGAATACGGTCAGGTCGAGCAGCTCGGCCAGAGAGCGTTGTTCGGCGTCCTGCAATTTTACGCGAATCGCAAATTCGTTGCCGCCCTCCCGGTAGTTGCCGGCGCGGGTGCCGGCCACCGCGGTTTGCAGCATTTCCGCGACTCGGCGCACCGATACCCCCATCGCCTCGGCCTTGTGGCGGTCGACGATCAGGACGCGCTCCGGAACTCCGCTGTCGCGGCTGATCTGGGCGTCGGTCACGCCGTCCACGGCGACCACGGTTTCGAGCACCTGCCGGGCCAGGGCGTCGGCGGTATCCAGGTCGAAGCCGCGCACTTCCACCTCGAGCCGTTCGCCGCCGCCGGCGACCCGGCGCATGATGAACAGCCCCTGGCCGGTGCGCACGCGGGCGGTGACTCCGGGAATGCCGGTCAGCAGGCGCCGCAGGGCGGTGGCGATTTCGTCGCTGGATCTTTGCCGCTGGTCGCGGGGCACCAGCGAAATGCGCAGATTGGCGACATGGGCGCCGCCGCCGCGCCAGGGCGAGCCCCCGATGCTGGCGACCATGCTTTCGATTTCCGGCACCGCTTCGGCCACCATCTCTTCGATCGGCCGGTAGGTGGCGTCGCTCAGGCTGAGCTTGGTGCCCACCTCCATTTCCAGGTTGACCCGCACTTCGCCCTCGTCGGTCTCCGGCATCAGCTCGTAGCCGACCAGGGGGATCAGCAGCAGGCTGCCGCCGAACAGACACAGAGCCGCGGCGACTGTCGCCAGACGATGGCGCAGAGCCCAGTGCAGCAGGCTGCCGTAGAGCTCTTCGAGCCCGGTGAACAGGTGCCCGCTCAAGTGAAAAATCCGATGCGAGAACTTTTCCTTCGGTCTTTCGACTTCCGGGATCGGCGCCAGAAAACGCGAGGACAGCATGGGGATCAGAGTCAGAGCCACGGCCAGCGAGCAGAGCAGGGCGAAGCCGACGACATAGGACAATTGCTTGAACATCACGCCGGCCATGCCCCGGACGAAGATCAGCGGCAGAAACACGGCCAGGGTAGTCAGGGTGCTGGCGACGATGGCCGCCGCCACTTCGCGCGCCCCGTTTTCAGCCGCCATCAGGGGGCAGGGTTCGCGGCCGCGCACCCGATAGATGTTTTCAAGCACCACGATCGCGTTGTCGACCAGCATTCCCACCCCCAGGGCCAACCCGCCCAGGGTCATGATGTTCAGAGTGAAGCCGCCAAAGTAGACCAGGGCGAAGGTTGCCACGACCGAGACCGGAATGGCCGCCGCGATAATGATTGTGCTGCGCAGGCTGCGCAGGAAAAACAGCAGAACCAGGATCGCGAAGAGGCCGCCGTACAAGGCTGCCGAGCCGACATTGTCGATCGAGCGCTGGATAAATTCAGAGGTGTCGACGATCGGGATCAGTCTGATCTGCGGAATGTCGCGATTGATTTGTTCGATCTCGGCCAGCACTCTCTGCGCCACCTGCACGGTGTTGGTGCCCGCCTGCTTGTTGATCGAAAGCCGCACGCCCGGCTCTCCGTTCACTCGGACAACCCGGGTTATACGCTGCCAGCGGTCGGCCACTTCGGCCACCTGGCTCAGGCGCACCGGCGCCGCGCCGCGGATCGCGACCACGGTCTGCCGCAGCTCTTCGAGGCTGCTGTATTCCCCCGGCACGCGCAGGGTCAGTTCGTAGTTTCCGGCTTCGATGGTTCCGGCCGGCAGGGTCACATTGGCGGCCCGCAGCCGCCCGATCACCTGTTCCAGGCTGAGTTCGAGGGCTCGCAGTTTGCCCGGATCGATCAGCACTTGAATTTCGCGCTCCAGTCCGCCCCAGACGTCGAGGGCGGCCACTCCCGGCACGCGCTCGATGCGATATTTGATGTCGTCGTCGATGATGCGGCGCATTTGCACCGGATCGAGTCGGCTGGATGCGCCCAGGATCAGGATCGGGAAGCTGGCCAGGTCGAACTTGCGCAGAACCGGTCGGCTGGCCTCGTCCGGCAGGCGTTGCGCCACCCGGTCCAGGCGGTCGCGGATATCGTTGGTGGCCTCATCCAGGTTGGTGCCCCAGGCAAAGGTTACCCGCACCGTGGCGCTGCCCTCCGCCGAAGTCGAAGCAACCTCCTCGACTCCGGCGATCGCGCCCATCGCCTCCTCCAGCGGCCGTGTGATCAGTTCTTCGATCTCTTCCGGACTGGCGTTCTCGTAGGTGCTCGACACGCTCAGAGTGGGGTAGGTAATGTCCGGCATCAGATCCACCGGCAGGCGAGTCAGGGAAATGGCGCCGACAATGACTACGATCAGGGTTGCCATGACGGTGAAGATCGGGCGGCGAACCGAAAAGCGGGCGATGTTCATGGTCATATTCCCTCGGCTGCGGACACTGCGGCTCCGTCTTCCAGCAGGTGCTGGCCGAGGACGATCACCCGACCGCTGAACTCCGGATCGAGAATCTCGACCCGGTCGCCGTCCACAATGCCGGTTTCGACCGCGACAAAGCGGGCTCGCGCCGGTTCGGCATCGAGCATGAAGACACCGGTTTCGCCGTTGCGCCGAACCAGGGCGGAGACCGGGATCAAGGGCACATCTGATTTGGCCGTGAACTGCAGGCGGGCGCGGGCGAACATGCCGGGGGCCAGCGCCCCCTCCCGATTGTCGATCTCAATCTCCACCCGGGCTTGCCGCGACTCTTCCCGAACCAGGGGCGCGAAGCGTGCGATCCGGCCTTCAAAGGCGCGTCCGGGATAGGCGTCGACGGTTACGCTGGCCGCCTGTCCGATGCGAATGCGCGGGAAGTCGCGCTCCACCACATAGACCACCGCGAGCACCGAGCGGCTGTCGATCAGGCTGACAATCGGGTCGTTGGCCCGCAAAAGCTCGCCCTGGTCGGTCAATCTTTCGGCGACCAGCCAGCCGACCCCTTCCCGCTGGCTGGCCGGAGCCCGCACTTCCGTGTAGGAAAGCCGCAGTTCGGCGGCTCGCAAGGCCGCCTGGCGCTGTTTGATCTGGGCTTCGGCCACCTGGCGCTTGGCCTGGGCGGCGCGAAAGCGCGCCTGCGCCTGGTCAAGCTCCGATTCCGATGCCACTTCCTGTTCGCGCAACTGTTGAAAGCGGAGATAGTCCCGCTCCGCCGCCGCCAGAGCGCTCTCCTGTTCCGTCAGATTGGCGGCAGCCACCTCCAGGTTGGCCTGCGCTTGCGCCACCTCCTGTTCGTAGTCGGCGGGATCGAGAGCCGCGACCAGTTGTCCCGGTTCGACCCGGTCGCCCAAGTCGGCCGTCAGCGCGGCCAGCCGTCCGGCCACCTTGGCCGCCAGGGTGACTCGCGAACTGGCGATCAGGGTGCCGGTGAATTCCGCCATCTCGCGAGCCACGCCGCGTTCGACTGGCGCGGTCAGCACCGCCACCGGCCGGGAGCCGCCCGCCCGGGTTTCCGGCGGCGATTGGCCGGCCCGCCGATAGATCTGCCAGCCCAGCCCGCCCGCCAGCACGAAAAAAACCAATAGGGCAAACCATTTCTTCATAAGTAGTGGCCTTTGATTTGGGGTTTCGCGAAAGAAACCATACTGAAATGCGACCTTCGCAAAGGGCGGTGGGCTGGTTGCTCGACAATCCTGAATCAGTCAGATCAGGCGATGGGATTTGCCTGGCGATCTACATACAACGCCGCCAAGTCCGATTTATTGCTCTTCACGGAAATCCGTAAAATGTTGAATCCTGATCAGGACTTGACAGCGTTCATTGAAAATCCAGACTTCATCATTCAACAGGCATTGCCTTTCAGCCCTGGAAATGCGGCTCTCCACACTTCAGGCGGACAGCCCCGGGCAGCACGCCCGGGGCTGGTCGGTTTGTTCATTGTGGAGGGGCACTACAAGGAGTTTGGATTGTCTTCTCTCTCTTCCGGGATGCTCTCTCCGAAAGTGTTCCCATTCTCCATTTCATGCCAACGAACGACAGGGGCTGCTACTCCGGTGGAGCGCCAGCGGAACCCAAATGCCATATAACATGGCATCCCTTCGTCCCGGTAGTCCAAGGTTCAAAACGAAAGGATACCCACAATGAACCGTCAATCTACCCTTGCCGCCTCGAAAATCAACCCCTGTCCGATGTCGATTTCGATCCCGATAGCGATTTCGATCCCGAAGAAAGAAAATCCCAACAAGACAAGGATTAGTTCCGAGTCGAGCGAAGCGAAGGCTCGGTGACTAATCCCTGGTTCATGAAGCCGCG
>SLSR01000062.1 GCA_007130365.1 Lentisphaeria bacterium | reverse complement strand
CCAACGCCAGAAATCTGGCCCGCGAACTGGAAAGGCATGGATTCCGCATCGTTTCCGGCACCACCGACAACCATCTGATGCTGGTCGATCTCCGGCCCAAAAACCGCACCGGCAGGACTGCCGCCGACGCCCTCGACCGGGCCGCCATCACGGTCAACAAGAACCTGATCCCGTTCGACCCCGAGAAGCCGACCGTGACCAGCGGCATTCGCATCGGCACCCCGGCGGTCACCACGCGCAACCTGAAGGAGCCGGAAATGACCCGGATCGCGGACTGGATCTGCCGGATCGTCGAAAACGTCGACGACCAGAGGCTGGCCGCCAGGGTGAAAGAGGAAATCGCCGAGTTCATGCGCGACTTCCCCCTGCCCGGCTTTGTCGGCTGGCAATAACCCGCTTGCTTGATCAACCGCCAATGCGCTCTGACTGACCCTGGTCAAGCGGCGGTTGCGCAATCTGCGATCAACAACTGCGAGTCCCGCCATGTTAGCCAGTTTCATGCAAAGCGCCGCGGATTGGCCGATTGCCTTGGCCTGCCTGATCTCCGGAACGGTCGGCGCCCTGATTGGCGGCGCCACCAATTTCCTGGCCATTCGCATGCTCTTTCGGCCGCGGCGCGCCTGGCGCGTCCTCGGCTGCCGCATTCCGATGACCCCCGGCATGATCCCGGCCCGGCAAAACGAGCTGGCCGAAAAGATCGCCGACGCGGTCAGCCGCCACCTGATCACCCCCGACATTCTGTGGCAGGCGATCGCCGGCAGCGAATTCGAACACGCCGCCAAGAACTCGATCCACCGCTATCTGCAGCAGACCCTGGCCTTTCCCATAGGAGAGTCGGTGCGCAATTTCGGCGGCGACTGGGAGCGCGTGGTCGAAGTCGCCTGCCTCCATTTGCGGGGCAGCCTGCTGGATCTGGCCGCCACCGAGGAAATGCGCCAGACCCTGGAAAAGATCGGCGAACGCCACGCCGGCGCGATCACCGAGCAACTGACCCGCAAGCTGTCGTTTCCGCTGTTCTCGCCACTGCGCAATGTATTTGAGAAACGGTTTGAGCCGACCATCGGCAAGGCGGTGGCCAGCACCCTGCACCGAGCCTTGAAATCGCCCGAAACCATCGCCTTGATGGTCGAGGAACTGCGCCCCGACCTGGCCGAAAAGATTGCGAGCGCCCGCCCCGGCGACTACATTCCGGACGATGCCGTAGTCCGCCTGGCCGAAGCGACCAGCCAGAGGGTCATGAGTTTCCTGCATGAGGATGCCGAGGAAATCGTGGGCAATATCGAGATTCGATCCATTGTCGCCGAAAGGGTCAGATCATTCCCCTGCGAGAAGCTCGAGGAGATCACCCTCGAGTGCGCCCGCCGTCAGTTGCGCGCCATCACCGCTCTCGGCTTTCTGATCGGCGGCTTGATCGGCATCCTCAACCCCCTGGTCTATCTTTGGCTGATCAACCGCTGAACCAAATTGGCCTGGCCGGAGTCGGGCTCCCGCCGCCGGGGCACAATCGGATTTGACGCCAGACCCCAGGGTTGGGATTAATCCAGGACGTTCTGGTGCGGGCTTCCAGCCCGCCGATGATTCTATCCAACCAGCACCTGGGGTCGCGCTTCGCTTGACCCCAGGATTTTGGGTTGGATCACCCCGTTGGGGTGTGATTTTCGGGGCGATATACAATTCAAATTGCAGATGGCTTGGATCACCCCGCCGGGGTGGGGCCTTCGGGGCGAAGCCCCGGTACAATTCAAAAGCCCAGGGTCAACCGAAGGGCGACCCTGGGTCAATCGAAAAACAAGATTTGGCGGGCTGGAAGCCCGCATGCTTCATCGGATACGCTTCGCGTCGGCAGCGCACTGCGACGGCCGTGGGTCGGGAACCGACCGGGTTTAATGCCCCGGGCCTGGCTGCCGCGCCAGGCCACTTCAATCGACGACGAATAAACCGAAAGCTTTGTCGCCGTTTATATGGCTATGCCTGCGGACATCGACTGGGTTAATCCTCAAACCGAACTCATTGGCGGATCGGCAGAGAGCGCCAATCCACCTCCGCCAGCGCCCGTGCCCGCATATCGGCCCGCTGATCATCGGCCGCGGCGCCGACCGCCAGCACCCGCATATTGGCGGCCACCGCCGCCGCCACACCGGCCTCGGCATCCTCGATCACCAAACATTCCTCCGGCGCCACCCGCAAGCGTTCCGCGGCAATCAGAAACACCTGTGGATCGGGCTTTGAGCGGGCAATGTCGTTGCCGTCGGCGACGGCCTCGAAATAGTTCTGCAACCCGATCTTTTCAAGGATCATGGGAGTGTTGCGGGAGGACGAGCCGACGGCGAGCTTGATTCCTGCCGAGCGCAGGCCGTCCATGAACTCGCGGACTCCCGGGAGAACATCGCGCGGCGTCAGTTCAGACTCGAGCGCCTGCCGATAATAGCCGTTCTTGCGCTCGGCCATTTCGCGCTTTTCCCTGAGGGAATATTCTCTGGACGCTTTTTCAAGCAGAATGTCCAAAGATTCCATGCGACTTACTCCCCGCAGTCGGTCATTGTCCTCCCAGGCAAAAGGAATGCCCTCCTGCTCGGCCAGCCGCGACCATGCCCGATAGTGAAACTGGTCGGTCGAGACGATCACGCCGTCGAGGTCGAAGACAACCGCTCTAACTTTGGCCCCTTGTTGGCTCCCGTCGTTTTCCCTGCTCATGCCACTCGCTCCTTCGGCATCGGGCGCGAAACCCCCGCGGCCGTCACCAGTATCTTCTCGCCAAACACCTCGGCTTCCACCTCGTCTCCTTCAATCAGTTCGAAAGAGGCCTGGGCGCGGTCGACCACCACCTTCACCGCCGAATCGCGATAGCGGATTTTGAACGAGAACCGATTCCAGGAGGCAGGCATTGAAGGGCGAAATACCAGACATTCGCGGTCCGAGCGCATTCCCCCGAAACCATATACCAGGTTCATCCAGGCGGCCGCCATCGAAGTGGTGTGCAGGCCGGCGCCGGTATTGCGGTTGTAGTCGTCGAGATCAAGCCGCGCGGCATGGCCCCAATACTCAAAGGCCTTTTCGTGCATGCCCAGCTCGGCCGCCAGAATCGAATGGATGCCGGGCGACAGCGAGGACTCGTGACTGCAGCGCGGTTCGTAATAGCGATAGTTGACGAGCTTGCTCTGATCGCTGAATTCGCCGGAAAAGAAGAAGTGCAGAAGCAGCACGTCCGGCTGCTTGGTCATGTCGGTGCGGAAAATCCGGAAGTACGACCAATGGCCGTACAGCGGATAGTCCTCCGGCGGAATCTTGGCGACATTAGTATGGGGATAGTTGAAGAAGCCCGAGTGCTGCTCGTAGATTCCGCTCTCCTCGTCCAGCGGCACATGCATGTTCAGGGCCATGTTTTCCCAGTCGCGCAGGGTTGACTCGTCGACCTCCGCCTTGGCCAGGGCTGCTTCCAGGCCTGGCAAGGCGGCCTGGCGCATCTCGGCCACCGTCTGCAAGGTCCATTCAAAGCATTTTTTCGCCATTACATTGGTGTAGCAATTGTTGTCGACCATCATATGGAATTCATCCGCCCCCATCACTCCGTAGAACCCGAACTTGCCGGTCTGCTGCCCCCAGCCGCCGCGACTGGCGTAAAACCTGCAGATTTCGAGCAGCATCTCGATTCCCGGGCCGTGGAGGAATTCGCGGTCGCCGGTCACCCGCACATAGTGCCAGATGCCATAGCCAACGGCGGCGCTGACATGGATTTCAAGGTCGCCGTGCTGCCATGCCGGACAGGCTTCATAGCCGTCGATCGAACACATCGGATAGCGGGCGCCAACACAATCGTCGGCGGCCGAGCGCCGAACCGCGTTCGGCAGAGTCAGGTGGCGATAGCCGAGAAGATTCTTCGCTGCCTTGGGATTGGTGAACAGGTAAAAGGGCAGGCAATAGGTTTCAGTGTCCCACCAGGCATGCCCCCAATAGTCTTCCCCGGTCAACCCCTTGGCGGCCACGTTCAAACTTGGATCAACCCCGCTGTAGGTCTGGGTAAGCTGAAAAATGCCGAAGCGCACCCCCTGCTCGTTCTCCGGGTCGCCGTCGATCCCGACCCCCACCTGCTCCCAAAACCTTCCCCACCAGTCAAGCTGGCGGCCGCGAGCCTGCTCATAGCCGACCGCCCCCCTTTCGCGGGCCGCCGCCAGCCCGGCCGCCCACACTGCGTCGTCCGCAATCCCAGCCTGACGCTCCACCGTGTTGACCACGATCCGGTCGAGGATCGCGGGCAGGTTCTCGGCAAGCCGAACCGCGACCCGGTAGCCGGCGAAGCGGTCGCGCCCCATCGGCTTGACCTCAGCTTTGCCGCTGCTCGCCAGCCGCATCGTGGAGCAGACCCGGTGACCGGACTCCGGCAGGCGACAGAGCACGGCGGCAAGCTCTCGGTCGGCCTCGACCCGCACCTCGTGCCACAGGCAATGACCAACCGCGGCATGAGGCACGGTGAAGTCCAGCCCCGCCTCGATCTCGACCAGACCGCCGCCATCCAGAGACTCTAACTCAAGACGCTGCACGCCGAGATTCGGATCGTTCATCGAGGTCAGGCGTTCGAACCCCAGACGCAGGCGTTTGCCCGATTCGGCGTGCCAGACAAACGAACGCCGATAGACGCCGGTGCGAAAGTCCAGGACGCGCTCGAAATCCGAAACCCGACTGCGCGCCAGGTCGAGTCGCTCACCGTCAAAGACAATCGGGGAATGCAGCCAGTTTACCGCATTGACCATGAAGTGGGTGCGGGAAATCGGGCCGAGGAACGACGGCTTGCCCGGCAGGTCGCGGTATTCGAAGACCCCGTTGAAATAGCTGCCGACCAGACTGTCGCCGCCATAGCCCTCATCAAACATCCCCCGCACCCCCATGAATTCGTTGCCGACCGAGAAGATCGACTCGCTGACCAGGCTGCGCTCCGGGTGGAACCCCTTTTCAACGATACACCAGGGATCAACCTCCAGATAGCGGGTGGCGACTTTGCTCATACAACAATCTTTCCTGTTCTAATGCGCAATTAAATGGTTTGGGGCAATCGCCCCGGCTTGGACAAGGGAAAAGTAGCGATATTAACCGAAAGATCAAAGTCCCCACCAGGCGAACAGCAGCCATTGCCTGGCCTCATCGGCATATTCCGAGACCAAATCCCGGTTTTTTGCCAAAGCCTCCTCGGCAATCTCTCTTTCCTCGGTCTTGAAGTCTTCGGCGGCAAAGGCAAATTCGCGCCGATGCGCGGCCTCCGCCACCGAATCGAGATCGTAGGGCAAAAGCTCCAGGCCAAGCGCCTGGTAGAAGGCATGCCGCACAAAATTGTATTCGGCAAGCGAGAAGTCCTCCCGGTTCAATGCGTCGACCTGAATATTCTTGGCTTCGGCAAAAAGTTGCAGGACATCGCTCCAGGCCGTCATCATTTCCGCGAGCGAAGCGTCCCGCTCCTGCAACTCCTCGCCCAGCTCCTCGTATTTCTCCTCCAATACCGATATCTCCTGCTCGAGCCGCTCCCATATGTATCTCTGAACCGCGACGAACCGCTCCACTGGTTCGCGACTCAGTTCGCCGGCGGCGGGCGGCTCGTAGGCCTGCCGATTCTCGATTCGCTGGTTGGCCTGATGAATGCGCTCAAGATTGCCCAGGGTGGCGCGCAACGGGCGGTACAGGAAAAAATAGGCGGAAAGACCTGCGACCAGCATCAACCCTACCGCCAAACCAAGACAGCCGAAAAGAAATTTCTTTGCCATTTTCATTCCTCCAATTATTATTTGATTATGTCATACCCCCCGATCAGCGGCAACCTTTCGGCTTTACCGTTGACCGCGTTCATAATCCCCATGACAAAGAGGAGCAAGACAAAAATAAAGCCCAAGGTCGCCAGTACAATCCCGACAACCGGCAGGATGCTGCTGGCGACCACAATCACCAGCCAGGTGATCAGCAGCAGCAGACTTTGATTGGCATGGAACTTGCCGAACCTGCTCTCCGGGTTGGTCAATAGCGGAATAAAAAAATCAGATAGGCGAGCGCCGCCATCATCTTGACCTTTTCCAAATCCTCTTCCGCCTCGGTCGCCTGACCCGCTTGTCCCGAAGCAGCCTGCTTTTGCCTCGACTCGCCATCCGTCGCTTCGACTGGAGTCGATTTCGCCTCCTGCATCTCGGCGTGTTCTTCAACCACCTCTTCTTGCGGCTCTTGTTCCTGCTGCGACTGGTTCATTTCATTCATGATCAGATCTCCCTTTTTGCGTTGCCGTTTTTGTACGCCTTTATTCTAAATATAGACGGAATAATCATTATCTCAAACCACAGACTCAAAAAATGTCATTGTCCTGAATATTAATCAGGACAGGAGGTTCGGATGGACGGCCGCCGACAAGTGTACGAACGCAAGCTGCGCGAAAAACGGATGGCTCCGCGAACCGGTTGCGACCGTGACCAACAGTCGCAGTGGCGCGGTCGAAAAGGCGTTGCTTCGACTGCACCGGGACGGCAGGCTAAGAAATTTCGTTTGTCCGAACTGCCCCAATGCCCGTCCGCGATGCGATGACAGAGACTTGATGGCGGCCATCCAATCGAAAATCCACGGCAATCCCGTGATTGTCTACTGAAACAGACAGTTGTAGCGCCATTGCATTATTTGCCGTCGCGGCATTGGCAAAAGCCTTTGCAATATCTATATTCCAAAATCTGTGATTTCGTTTTTTTCATCGCCCGCCCCAGCCTGCCTTGAACGGTTGGCGAAGCAGGGCCGGGGGCCGGGGTTCGGGGTCGCTATCGGAATCGGCATCGAAAGGAAGCCGTACCCAGTGGCAATCGATCCCGACACCGACACCGTTCGGTCAATGAAAAGAACGATCGCCAACCATGGCCTGGAGGCGATGCCCGAAGGCGCGTCTCAGGCCAGAGAACGACCACCGGATATTATCAGGAAGGATTCTAGAATGTACCGCAATCGATGGTTTGTCCTTGCCGCCGCCGCGCTCGCCCTCAATGGACTGGGAATTTGGCAGGGGCTGCGTCTCTACGAACGCTCGCTCCAGGCGCCGGATCCGGATGAAACCTTGACCGAGGCCGACCTCAAGGACTACACGCCAAGCCTGTTCCCCGAACCGGGAAGCGTGCTCGCGGCAGACGATCCCCTGATCTGGCGGTGGCGGCAGGCGGTGGTCGACAAGGCAATGGTGGGAGAAATCCCGACTCCGCCGCCGGCCAGCCTGACCCCGGAACATCCGGGAGCCTTTGCCTGGATTGACGACCGAACTTTGCAGTTCACTCCAGAAAAGGCCTGGCCCGCCTGCCAGGAATTCCAGATAGAGCTGGATAGCATTTTCGAGAATCCCGACGGCAAAGCCTGGCAGAGCCGTCATTCAACCATGGTGCAGGGGCCGCCTTTGCAATGGCTCGGCACCGAGCTGATGTCGCGCGACAACGACCGGGAGCTGCTGGTGGCTCTGACTTTCAACCAGGCGGTGGAGCCGGAGGAATTGCGCAGACATCTCAGAGTGACCGACGGCCGGGGAAGAAACCTGTCGTTCTCGGTGCGTCAAACCCCGGCCTTCGGCAATCTCCTGGTCAGCGCGGAAAACAGCGGCAGATCGCCCTTCACCCTGACTCTGCAGCCGGGACTTTCCTCCCGGCTCGGACCGCAGGGCGCCATCCCGGAAGGCATTGCCCGCCGGGTGGCGCCGACGCCAACCTTCGCCCTGACCTCGATCGAAGCCGAAATTCCGACCTTCGGCCCGGGTTGGCTGGAGCTTGGCTTCACCTCCTCCCCAGAACTGCGCAGGGTGCGAGACCATATCGAGATCGAACCGCCGGTCGAGTTCAGCGTCAGTCAAACCCAGTGGTGGCGCCGCAATCATCTGCGCCTGACCGGTGACTTCGAGCCGGGCCGCCGCTATACCGTCCGGCTCCTGCCGTCAATGAGCGGAACCAACGGGCAGGCTCTGGAACAGGGCAGCCAGCGGATCATTTTCTTCCCCGCCCGCCGACCGGGACTGCGCTTCAAGCACGAAGGCGATCTGCTGAACGCGGCCGGCTCGCGCCAGATCGACATAGAGCAGGAGAACGAAGGCAAGATCACCCTTGAACTGCATCGTCTTCACGACAACAACCTTGTCGCCTTCCTGGTTCGGGACAGCGGGATCGACGGATGGCAGTCCCAAAGCAGCCCCGACAGCGGCCTGAGCGCCCCGCTCTGGCGGGAGGAAATGCCGACGCCCTCCGAAGGCGCGCTGCGAATCGACCTGGCAGAGTCCCTGGCCAAGGCCGGCCAGGGGATCTATCGACTGCAGGCCAAGGGGGAGAAGTCCGGACAGACCATTCACCGGCTTCTGCTGGTCAGCGATCTCGGCCTGCTGGCCCGCCGCCATCGCGACCAGCTTCTGGTCTGGGCGGTCGGCCTGGCCGACGGCCAGCCCAGGGTCAATGTCGAAGTCGATCTGTGGAGCGCCAGCCGCCAGTCCATGGCCAGGGGAACGACCGACCAGCGGGGAATGTTGACCATGACGGTGCCCGATTCTGACGCGGAGGCCTTTGCCCTGATCGCCCGCCAGGGCGAGTCCCTCGGCGTGCTTGCCCTGCGCAATCCGCGCAATCTGCCGGCGGCCAATCCGGGTCGCCCCTACCTTGAACAAGGATATGAAGCCTTTCTCTACACCGACCGCGGCATCTATCGCCCCGGCGAGCCGGTGCATCTGCGGGGGGCGGTTCGCGGTTCCGGCTGGAGCCTGCCCGGTCAGTTTCCGGTACAGCTCGCATTGCGCGCGCCCGACCGCATCGTAGTCTGGCAGGAATTGCAGACCCTCAGCGACCTCGGCACGGCGGCCGCCTCGATCCGACTCGAAGACAACTGGCCCAACGGCCGCTACACCCTGACCATGTCAATGCCCGGCGAGGACGGCGTGCAACTGGGACAGACTGCGATCAACCTCGAATCCTTCGTGCCCCCGCAAATTCTGGTCGAGGCCGATACGCCCGGCCATCCGCAGATCGTACCGGCCGACTTTTCGGTGCGGGTACGCGCCCGCATGCTCTATGGCGGCGCGGCCCCCGCTCATCCGGTCGAAGCCACTCTGTCGCTGACCCCGGAGAAATTCCGCAGTCCGGACTATCCCGACCATGTCTTCTCCGACCCTCGGATCGACTCCTTCGGTCAATGGTCGCGCAAGCTTGGCGAGGGTCGCACCGACGAAGCCGGAGAGATCGTCTTTCCCGTGGCACTCCCTCCCGAAATGGTCAGCCCCAGCGCCCTGCGGGCAATTGCCCGCTTGACCGTCACCGAGTTTTCCGGTCGCCCGGCCACCGCCTTTGTCTCGCGCCGCCTCGACCTGGTTCCCCACTACCTCGGCCTTGAAGTCACTCCCCTGAACTCGACCGAAGTCCGACTCGACATCGTGGCGCTGACCCCGGACAACCAACCTCTGGCCGGCAACCGAACCGTTGATATCGATTGGTTCTCGGCTTCCTGGAGCCGCGGCTACCGTCGCGACGACGAAGGCCGGTTCACCTATGTCAGCGAGCAGGTCGATCACCCGGAGGGCTCGCGGCAGGTCGAGCTGGTTGACGGTCGCGCCTCGCTGACTCTCGGGCTGGGCGCGCCCGGTCATTGGCGAATTGCCGTGGCCGACCAGGCGGGAGCCCCGGCTTCGACCATTGTGCAGTTGGGCCGGGTGGCAACCCCGCCCGCCCGCGCCGACCGGGTTGAAATGGCCTTGGACCGCGAACAATACCACGGCGGCGACCGTGCCCTGCTGACGCTGCATCCGCCCTTTGCCGGGCAAGCCCTGATCACCGTGGAGACCGATGAACTGTGGTGGAGCGACCTGCGCCACCTGCCGGCCGGCGACAGCACAATTTCTCTGCCGGTTCCGGAGTGCGGCACGGGCAATGCCTGGATCCGGGTTTCCCTGGTGCGGCCGCAGCCGCTGGCCGGCGCCGCCCCGGCGATGATGGCCGAAGGCGCCATCCCCCTGCCCCTCGACATGTCGGCCTACCGTCAGACGCTTGAACTTGACGCCCCGGAAAAGACCGAGCCGGCCCAGACCGTCACCCTGCAATTGCGTGGCGAACCGGGCGCGGAAGTGACCGTGGCCGGGGTGGACGAGGGCATTCTGCAACTGACCCGGTTCATCACCCCCGACCCATTCGCCTTCTTCGCCGGCTCGCGACGCTATGCCATTGCGCAGTGGGACATCTTCGACCGGCTCCTGCCGGAGTCCGCCGAGCGTCTGCGGGCCGGCGATCCGGAAACCGGCGGCGATCTGGCCATGCTTATGAGCAACCGCCTCAACCCGATAGACGCCAAGCGCTTCAAGCCCCTGGCCTGGTGGTCGGGAACCCGGCGCTTTCCCGACTCCGGCGAATTGGAACTGGCGGTCGAGCTGCCGGAATTCACCGGCCGCATCCGCTGGATGGCGGCACAGGTCGGAGCCGACGGCTTCGGCCAGGCGGAAGCCTTCTCGCGGGTGGCGCGTCCGGTGGTCGCCCAGCAGAGCCTGCCGCTCTTCCTCGCCCCCGGCGACCGCACCGAATGGATCCTGCGCCTGCACAATCAAAGCGACCGCGAACAGCGGATCACGGTTCGCCCGCGGGTCGGCGGGCCGCTGACCGCCGACCCGGACGAGGAATCACTGACTTTGCGGCCGGGCGAGGCGCGCCTGCTCCGGCGCGAACTGCAAGCCCGGAACGCAACCGGCGTGGGCACGGCCGAACTGACCTTTGTTCAGCCGGACCGGACTTGGAGCGACCGGATCGAACTGGCCATCCGTCCGCCGGAAGCCTTTCGCACGGAAACCCGGTTCCGGGTATTGCAGCCCGGCGCCACGATTGACCTTGAGCCATGGCAGGAGGCGTTTCCGGAAACCGCCGCGCGCTCGCTGCGCGTTTCCGCGTTCCCCACCCTGCAACTGGCGGGCGCGGTCGACTACCTGATGCAATATCCCTATGGCTGCCTGGAGCAAATCGTCAGTGTCGCCTTCCCCCTGCTCCTGGTGCCGGAACTGGCCGAAGACCTCGCCCGCGGCGCCGACGAAATGGCGCAGAGCGCGATTTGGCGGATTTGGCGGCTGCAGCGGGGCGACGGCGCCTTCTCCTACTGGTCGGGCGACCGACTCGCCCAGGCGGAGGCCGGGCTGTACGCCATGGAATTCCTTCTGGAAGCCCAAAGCCGCGGGCTCGCGGTCGACGAACAGAGGCTGGCCGCCGGGCTGGCCTGGGTGCGCCGTCTGCTCGACCGGCAAACCTGGTCTTCGCTTGATCATTCGGACTATCGCAACCTGGTTCACGCCACGCTGATCCTGGCCAAGGCAGGCGAACTGGAGCGCGGCTGGGGACAGCGTCTGCGCGAACGCCACGACGACCTGACCGGGTCGGTTCGAATACTCGCGGCCGAAACCCTGATCGAACTCGGAGAGCGGCCGGCCGCGGCCGAAATGCTGCACGGCCTTACCGTTGACCGCCGGGAACCGCGGCTTTGGTTCACCAACGCCTCGGAAAATGCCTCGCTCCTGCGCACACTGCTGCGACTCGACCCGACCGACTCGCGGATTCCCGAGCTGGCCGAACGGGTGATGGCCGGACAAAAGCGCGGGCGCTGGGCGCACACCTACGAAAACGCGGCGGTGATCCGTGCCCTGGCCGCCTATGCCGCAATCTTTGCCGAATCCGAACCGGAACCGCCGCAGGCGCGCTGGACGGCCACGGATCAGGCGCTTGCGCCCGATCAATCCCTGCCTCTGGCTGCCGACTTCGCCGGGCGACTGCGCAACTACGGAACCCGGCCGCTATACCTGCGCGAAACTCGCGGCGGCATACCGCGAGCCGCGCCGGAAGTGCGCAACGCCTTCGACCTGCAAAGTCGACTGCTTGCCACCGACGGCCAGCCGATCGAAGGCGCCGTGCAAAGCGGTCGAACCATGATTCTGCATCTGCGCCTGAGCAAGCTTCCGGGGCAGTTGTCGCACCTGATCCTGGATCAGCGCCTGCCGGCCGGCCTCGAGCCCCTGCCCCTGCAGGTACAGCGGGAAATCGGCCGACACACCAGCTATCGGCCCTTGTCGCAGGCCGCCAAACCGCGACACCTGGAGATTCGCGACGACCGCCTGCTGATCTTCCCCGACACCCTGCGCCGGCTCGATGCCGACTTCTACCTGCTGGTGCGCGCGGTCAGTCCCGGGCACTACACCATGCCCGCGCCCTATGCGCAGGCCATGTACGACGAGTCCGTGGAAGCCCGCGGACAGGCGGGCACCCTGCAGGTGACCCGGCAGGCGCCATGAAAAGGCGCAGGCAAAAATCATTCGGCCAAGGCCGCCTGGCGGCGCGGCGGCTGGCCTGCGCCCTGGCCTGCGCCGCCATGGCCGCTCCCCTGCTCTGGTTCGGGGCGGCCCGCCTGCTGCCCTTCCCCAACCATCTGTTGTTGCGACCCTCGCAAAACCTGCGGCTGCTCGACCGCGACGGCAATCTTCTGCGCCGGACGCTCAGCGTGGATGGTCTGGACACATACTGGCTGCCGCTGGCCGAATGCGGCGACTGGAGCGCGGCCGCTCTGCTCAGCATCGAGGACCAGCGCTTCTACCTCCATTCCGGCGTCGATCCGGGAGCCGTAGTCCGCGCCTTCGGGCAAAACCTGCGGAACCGGCGCGTGGTCTCCGGCGCCTCGACCATCTCGACCCAGCTGATTCGTCTGGTCGAACCGCGCCCCCGCACCTTCTCCAGTAAGGTCGTCGAGGCCTTTCGCGCCACCCAGCTGGAGCTGCGCTACGACAAGGAGTTCATCCTTGAACAATACCTCAATCGCGCCCCCTTCGGCGGCAACCGCAAAGGGCTGGCGACCGCCGCCCGCCGCTACTACGGCAAGGAGGCGCGCCATCTTGCGGCCGGTGAAGCCGCCCTGCTGGCCGGCCTGCCGCAAAGTCCCTCCCGCTTCCGGCCGGACCGCCATGCCGAACTGGCCGAACAAAGGCGCGAAACCGTGCTGCGCCGAATGCGCGAGGAAAAGGTGCTGGAAACCATGCCCTGGCTGGAATTCGGGCCGCGCTGGCGGCCGCCGCCGTTGCGGGCTCCGCACTTCACCGACTGGCTGCTGCGCCGGCATCGCGGCCGCGACGGCGACCTGACCACCACCCTCGATTCCGACCTGCAAAGTCGATTGGAGCAAGTCGTTGCCGCCGCCCGGCAGGATCCATTGTACCGCGAGCTGGACGGCATCGGCCTGGTGGTCATCGAACCGGCGACCGGCGCGATTCGCGCCTGGGTCGGCGGCTGGGACTACGCCCACCCCCAGCACGGCCAGGTCGATTGCGTGACCCGGCCGCGCGCCCCGGGCTCGACCCTCAAGCCGCTGGCCTATGCCCTGGCCATGCAGCAGGGCTGGCTCACCCCGAAAACCATGCTCGTCGACCGCGCCATGGCCTATGCCGACTATCGCCCCCGCAACATGAGTCGGCAGGCGGACGGCAAAGTGACGGCTCGCGACGCTCTCGTCCGCAGCCTCAACCTGCCGGCGATCGCCCTGGTCGAGCGCATCGGTCTGCCGGACTGGTTCGAACTGCTCGGCCAGGCGGGAATCGGCCTGCCCGCCGCAGTTCCCGCCAACGCCGGACTCGGCAGCGTGATCGGCGGCGGCCTTGAAGTCAGCCTGCTCGAACTGACCGCCGCCTACAGCGCCTTCGCCAATCGCGGCGTCCTGGTTGCGCCGCGCGGGGTGGAACAGGAAAAAGTCGAAACCCTGCCGCTGTTCCACCCCGGAGTCGCCTGGTGGATCACCGATATCCTCAGCGGCCGCGAACGCGACTTTTCACTCTACGGCCACCTGGCCGAAACCGAGCGCCCCGCCCTCGCCTTCAAAACCGGCACCTCGAACGGCCATCGCGACGGCTGGGCGGTCGGCTGGAATGGCGACTGGCTGATCGGAGTCTGGCTCGGGCGCATGGACAATCGCGCAGTCCACGGATTGGCCGGCGCCTCGCATGCCGTCCCCATGCTCGGCGCCATCGTCGAAGTCCTGCCCGGCCACGGCAAACTCCCGCGTCGTCCACCCCAGTTGATCGAACTGAACGGCCGGGAGATCATTGCCGGCATCACCGACCCCGCAGCCCAGCCGAAACCAAATCAAAGCTCGACTTTTGCCATCGTCTCGCCGCCGCCCGACTACGAACTGCATGTCTGGCAAAACCAGGAGGTGCGCCTGCCCCTGCGCACCGCCGGCCGGCCGCACGGGCAAGTGCATTGGTTTGTCAACGGAGAGCGGATCGGCGAGCATCCCGCCGGTCAGGCCTGGTCCGCCAGCTTCGTTCCGGGCCGCCACGAACTGCGGGCCGTTCACAGCGACGGCTCCGCCCACCGCCTCCTTCTGACCATCGTCGCCGCCAAGCCAATGTAGTCCGGCAGTGCAGACTACAGGCGAGCACCAACTACGGGCTGGCGCCCCCGTGGCCATAAGCAAGATGTCCTGACCCTGATGCAGGTAGCAGACATCGAGATCGACTTCGGACAGGACAGTTTGACTTTCGGGCTGGTAGCGGTAGATTGTAATATAAGGCGCTTCACTTGAGTCAACCTGGACGGTCGGTAGTTTCCCCTGGTATCCGCGTTTTTATTTCAACCACAAAATAATTACCCGACCGTCTAGATATACATATGACTTCGCGAGAATGTGGTCAGACTGCAAATGGACATGACGCAAAACACGCGAAAAATTGAACCGAAGACAACGAGAGGAACAGGAACATGAAGTTTTTAAAGTGGCTTGCTATCTTCGCCGTCATTCTAATCGCACTAGTGTTGATTGTCTTTCACCTGGCGCTGGGGCCGCTGGTGCGGCGGACTGCCACCGCCAACCTTACCCGAATCACCGGCACCGAGACCACGATAGAGGAGCTTAAGATCAATGCCTGGCGCGGACGGCTGCATTTGGCCGGCCTGCAGATCGACAATCCGGACGGCTTCGAAAGCCCGTTCTTCTTCCGGCTCGGCGAGTTCAAGATCAACCTGCAGCCGCGCAGTCTGAGGCATGAAATGGCAATCGTGGAGTCGCTGACGATCGACGGGGTCGAATTCAACTTTGAGTACGACAAGCGGTTGACCGACGGCAACCTGGGCACCTTGGCCGAACAGATCCGCAGCAACCTGGAGAGCCAGGAACCGCCGACTCGGAAAGAGCCCGACAAAGCGCTGCGGGTCGAGCACTTCTCTCTGACCGATGTCAAGCTTCGCTTCCATTCGCCGACCCTGAGCGACGGACTCGAAGAGATCGTCGTCCCCGCAATTGAACTGCGCGATCTGAAGCTGCCCGGCGAAGTCTCTGAACAAGCGATCATTGAAGTCCTGCTTGACACCCTGGCCGGGATCGCCGAACAGCCGGCCTTTGGCCGGGTCGCCGCCGCGATCGGCGCTGCCGAGCTGACACAGTTTATCGGAACCGAAGTGACGATCGGCGACATCCAACTCGATGCCCGCAACGGACTGGCGCGGGTCAAGGAGATCAATGTCGGCAATCCGCCCGGCTACAACACCGCCGAGGCCTTTCTGCTTGGCGAAATCAGCATAGAGATAGACCGCGACAAACTGTTTTCGGATCCGCTGGTGATTCGACAAGTCGTCGTCGACCAGTCCCGCGTCACCTACGAGGCAAAAACCCGCAATATCCTGCAAAGCAATGTGATGGAAATTCTGACCAGAATTCGCGAACAAATCGAGGAGAAAGAGTTGGAATCGGACGAAAAGGTCGGGCCGGAGGTGCATATCGACCGCTTTGTCTTCCAAAACGCCCGGGTCAGCCTGAGCGCCACGGTTCTGCTCGGCCAGACCCTCACCCTGCCGATGCCGGATCTGGAACTGACCGACTTGGGCAAGGACGAAGGGGTCAACCCCACCTTGCAGATCATCGACGGCCTGATCCAGGCCTTTGTCCGCCTGGTCACCCAATCGCCCAGCTTGCTCGGCGAACTGGGCAGCGACGGACAGCAGGCAATCCGGCAACTGGGCAGCGGCTTTCTCGACCGCCTGCGCGGCATCGACCGGGAAGAGGGGGAAGAGCAACCGGAAACCGAAGAAATCGAAGACGCCATCCGCGACTTGGGCGGCAGTGCGCTCGACCGCCTGCGCTCACATTGAGGGTTTTGGCGCGCTAGCGACAAATACCTTCCGATGTGTTGTTGGCGAATCCCTCAGTTTGTTTGCTACACGTCCACGCCTGGCGGAAGGCAAGAACATGTCTCGCGCCTGCTCACTCGTCAACCGTTCGCGTCGCCGTTCTCGTCAACCGACTCTTCCTCTTTCCGATGAACGAGAACGGCGACGAGATCGGATCACGATTCCCTCCGGTCAATCCGTTCCGTTTTCTTTCGCCAATCGCGGCGGTCACCTGCGGAGCGCCGTCCAAGCACAGTGCCTAGGCGCCGAGCCGACAGGTGAAATGCCTTGTTCCGCGGCGCGCTTCGCGCCCGGACAGGGCATGGAACGAAGTGACCGCCGCGATTCCTGCGGACAAGCGAAGCGCGTCCGCAGGTGTTGCCGGGGCAGTCCTCCCCGATCTCCCTGTTTAAATTCCTCGTTTTCTTTCTACAGGGGTTGCTTTTCCCGGGCGGCGTTTGTAGTACACGCTTTAGCGCATGTGTTGCCGGGAGAGCCGTCGCCGGCGGCGAAGCCGTAGACAAATTGACCCTGCATTGTTGTCAAGCTGATAACAATCACTAATAGCAGCCACGATTTCGCTGAATAGCACTTCATTTAATAACTCCTTTTTCATTCATTGCCGAGTTTTGATAACCGGAATTACCGCTCTTCTGTCCGAAAATACTCCTTTATGAATACAGAAAACAGCCGATTTCATAATAAGTCAAGATCTCGTGTCCGGGGGGGCTGGAGCAGGGCTAGAGAGCCTGGGGCCGGAGATACATAATCTTTAACGGCCGGTGGAAAGACAATGTGCCCGGCATCCTCATCTTCGGGCCATCGTGACTCATTTCCGCTTTCACACCAAGGCCGACTTACGCAGCCGGGACAATAACCGGAGCATCCATCAAGATGCATGGTAGTTGCCGATCCCATGAACGGCACTGGTTCTTCAGCTAGAAAGGAGGCGACTTGCCGGTAGACTAGGCGAGCAGGTATGTCACTTTCAAATTCAACTATTACACTGCGGGCCTCGAGAAAATCGCAGAGTTCCTTTAAGGCGGCACTGACTTCTTCGTCGGTGAGTTCCGCCAGTTCTTTCTCGGTGAGAATTTCGCGGCTGACATCCCAGGAAACGGGTTTCCCTGTTATCCAGCGCTCGAAACGCAGCCAGTCTGTATCCGGGTCGCAGTCCGGTTCGACCGGCGGGAATTCGTATCCCTGTTCGGCAAGCTGTTTACGATCCGGGTATTCCCGATATGCATCCACCCACTCGAGGAGAGACCGGAGTACGCGGTTTTCACGCTCCACATCCTCGGTGTCTCCCGAGAATACCTCGGCTGGATTCAGCCCCCGCAGCTTGAACTCTTGCCGCAGAGCCTGGTTCTCATGATTAATATTCCAAGACGGATTCACTGAAATCTCTTCTTGTTGTTGAAGTTGTTGCCGGGTCAGTCCTCCGCTTTGCTTTTATCGTCGAGAACCTATTTGATTTTTTGTCCGCTTGTTTCCACAACTGTTTGTCTTTCCGCGACCTTAACATCCTTCTGCTTCGGGAACTTTCAACCCGGGAGAAATTCAGGGACCGGTTCCTGGCGGTTCGCTCCTATTGCTGCTCTGAAAAACTGACCCCCAATGTAGGAGATTATTTTATAAAAGCAAAGCGGAGGACTGACCCGCCGACACACCAAAGCATTGATCATGACCCTTCGGGATCATATCAATGCTTACTTGTTAGCGATCCTCCATGTCTTTCCGTCGTAAGTCACTTTCACGGGATTGCTCTTAATCACGATTGGGGGGGCTGTGAACCCATCGGACAGCGCAGGCTTTCCCTTGTCGTCGAACATGCCGCCAGGATATATCTGCTGATACTCGGAAAAGGCGGCGACAACGGTCAACTCGTGAAACTCTGCACCCTCAAGAAGCGAAAGGATTGTCTTGGGGTCAACGTTGAGCTGCCATGCGTGAGCTCTCCCTTTGTCAACAAGCTTCGTCATGGAGTTCGCGCCTCCGAACTTTTCCCACGAATCCGGCCCCTTTGGACGGACGGCTTTGCCGTCTGCGAAGAAGCAGAAAAGAAAGGGCGTGATGTTCGTCCAGCGGTGTTCGACCTCACGCCACAAGTTCCGCTCCTGTGCTTCGAGCGTGAGCGCGAAGCAAAGGAGACCGTTGGTCGTGGTCTGAATCTCGAGTCTGAGTGAAGCCCCTTGGTCGGACGATGCCAGAGCCTGCAGGGATTCCGGGGGCGACGAGCCCTTGAACCACCGTGGCTCTGGGACAGCTGATAGGGTCGTCTTCTGGACTTCAAGTCGGTCGTGGGAATGGTAGACCTCGGAAACGATCCTGTCATATGCGGGGAGGGTCTTCTCTGCGTCACCGCCTATAATCGTGCCCGGGCTGCAGATGCGGAATGCTGCGCCGAGGGGAAACCACATGGGGTTGCCATCGGGGTCACCGGCAGACGCACCGAGCGCGAGAGCCACGACTACGGCAGTGCAGATTGTCTTCATCATTCTCATTGCTAACGTTACAGATCACTCGCGAGGGATGGCGCAGAGCGAAGCGGCGCGCTATTCATCGTCGAGTGCATCTTTTTGTTCGGTGTCATTTTTATTGCCTTCGTGCGTCAAAAGAACCAATCGCAATCCTGCCACACGCCGATCAGGAGTATCATTGAGACGACATGCTGAGCGGGATCGTTCGGCACGCGAACTATACGAATACCCGCCACCACGAATTACTCTTCCGCGTCCACCCTTGTTAACAGGGTCAACCGCAACCGCATTGTGACTTCGGAAGTAACGGTGACTGAATGTATCCTTGCACCACTCCTGCACGTTGCCATGCATATCATACAGTCCCCAGGCATTTGAGGGAAAGGAACCTACAGGCATCGTCTCCCAGCGACCAGTATATTTCTCGATAATCTCGCCAATATTTGCCGAGTTATGATCCGGCGTTTCGCCAAAGTGAAAAGGCGTATCAGCACCCGCTCGACAAGCATACTCCCATTGGGCTTCTGTCGGCAAATCGAATCGCATGCCGGAGGGAGCATACTGTTGGATTCTCGGCAGGAATAGTTCGACAATATCATTCCACGAGACAGAATCGACGGGACGCATCGCGCTGTCAGGGTTATCCTTAAAGCGACTAGGGTTGCTACCCATTACATTTTGCCATTGTAATTGCGTAACTTCATACTTCCCCATGAAAAACGGTCGGCTGATTCGGACACGGTCTCGATCCTCGTCAGGCGGGATCCTGCCTGTTTCATCGGGAGGGCTTCCAATCAAGAATTCGCCGGCAGGGATAAACATGAAAGCCATGGGCACTTCGCCGAACATCACCGTCTTTTCGATCGGAAGCAGGAAGGAATCCGCTTGTTTCTTCTGTCGGTCTTTCGCTTCTTCTGTGGTCATACGCCATTCCGGACCGGCTAAGCGCATCCTCAATGAGATATGATTCAGTACGTTCATGACCTCTTCTCGCCGCCATCGCTTGCGATCCTCATCGTTCTCTTCATCCTCAAGCATGGCCAGCGTTTTGTGGGCATCCGCCAAAAGCGCATCGTAGTTATTTTGATAAAGCTCGATCAAGCAATCCGCCACCCCCACGGGATGCCAGATTGACTCCAATTTTCCTGTACGCAGAGATTGCCAAGCGTATTCTTTCAACTCATCAATATTCTCGCCATTCTTAACCCGAAGGCGAAGCAACCATGTCCAACGCTCTACCATAGACCCACCCGCGCCGGTGCCGCACGGCTCACTGACATGCCAGTTGCTAACAGCCTCAATTGCTTTCCCGTATTCTTCCTGAGCTTCATAAATCCGGGCAATCGCTTTCCATGCTTCTTGAATATCCATTCCCCAACGGTCCGCGGGAGGTGCGCTTCGATCGGTTGCAACGCGCTTGTAATACTTGAAACTCTTTTCCGTATCATCGGAATGAAGCCCAGCAAGCAAAAGTAGAATAGCATTTCGACCTGAATGATTCTCCCAATGCGGCAATATCTCTTCAAGATAGTCAATCATGTCATCGCGACTGTAATCCGTCGCCTGTTGTTTGAGCCGGATCTGCTCCGAAAGAATTCTGCGTGTAAATTCCTGTCTCTGGTGGTCCGCAGCATGGCTTTCCGGAATGCGTTCTTCCCGCCGGACTTTGAGCTGATTTCCTGCCGTGCTATCGGCAGGCACAATGGTCACGTTGAGAATAGAATTGCGCCATGATACAAGGTTATCGTAGCTTCGATCCCTATAGAAAGCGTTGTTAGCGTGGCTCACTCGATCTATCGCACCCAAGGTTCCTATATATTTGAGTTCATCAAACACATATGCCACCATCTCGTCCGAATCGACGTCGATGCCGGGAGCCGGTCGGTACTGCGTTACGACGACTTCGGGTGGGTGGATGGACAGGACAATGCGAAACCCCACGTGACTGTGTTTGCTTTCTGGACTTGCGGAATTTCGACTGGCAGAGCGGCAATGAGTAGAATTATGTCTCCATGAGCCACCTCGAATGACTCGTTCTTTTCCTTTCGGTGCACCGGCAGGGTCAATCCAGTTGCCCCACTGGGTATAAAAATACCTGTCGTACCAGTCCGAACACCACTCGGCGGCGTTCCCGTGCATATCATATAATCCCCACGCGTTTGATTTCTTGGAGCCGACAGGCTGTGTGCTTCCCTCGCTATTCCCCGCGAACCATCCCATAGTCTCAAGGGTTGCGCCCCCAGCATAATAATCCGACGCCCCCGCGCGACAGGCGTATTCCCATTCCGCTTCAGTCGGCAATCGGAATACGGCATGTTCAAATGGAACGGTTTCTGAACGCCGATTCAACATTCCCACGAACCCGGCTGGTTCGTGGATTTCTTGCCATGAGATATTAACGACCGGAGTATTGCTGAGTTCATGAATGTCTTTGCCCTGCGATAGATGCTTCTCCATGACTGCATGCCATTGCCCATAGGTAATCTCGTGTTTACCCATGTAAAAAGGACGGGTTATGCGAACCCGCCGCTGACTTCCTTCAGATCGAATAAAATCATCCATTGAACGCTCCTTCTCGGCATTCATAATGGGAATAATTTCGCTCTGTGGTGTCCCCATTAGAAATTCGCCAGCGGGAATCAATATAAAAACGATATCCATATCTTCCGAGATCTCTATCTTCAATTCGACCGGAATATCGAGTGCAGCGGCCGTCTTTTCCTGCAACTGTTTTGCTCGTTCAGCAGAAAAAGGCCAATCAGTGTTGAGCGGGAATATTGATTGCGCCATAGCACTGTTGAACATTGTTGCGATCAACCCAATCAGTAGCAATGTGTGTAGTCGTAGTTTCATGTCTTTCTTTCACCGAACGGCGGCCGCCAGAGGGAGCCAGGGATTCCACTGACTTGCCTTAAAGTTGGTTTATGTTCAGTTTCACCCGAATGTTCAAAAGCCGAATGCCCTGGCGATCCTTTGCGCGGCCTGGTTAGAGATCGTTAATTATGAAACATACAATACTGATTGAAAAGCCCACAAATTAAATACGGTTAATCCGCCCCAAATAGCCATAGACAATACTGGGATCGCTATATGTGGATCTTGTCTTTTCCGGGCACTAATTGTCAAAAAGGTTGAAACAATAATACAGCAAATCGAGATGGCAGCTAAAATCAATGGAAGAAACAAAGGCGTTGGCCCGAGTTTGCTCGCTGCAAAAAGTATTATCAAGACAACGTTGCCTGTTCCCAAAACAATAGATGTTATCATCCATTTCATACTTTGATCTCTAACAAGTAATTCTACCCAATTGTTGATATTGTTCCGAGGGTGGACTCCTT
>SLSR01000226.1 GCA_007130365.1 Lentisphaeria bacterium | reverse complement strand
CGATCTCTATACTGGCGCAAGGTTTCTTGCGATATGTATTTCTTTAGCATGGCCATATAGGTGCTTTCTGCCATTATTCTCTCCTGACACCTGACACCTGACACCTGACACCAAGCTGTTACCCACAAAATCTAAGAAAAAACTATTAGCAACCCATTCGTTTTGAGAAAGAGCCTTTTTTTTCGCAGTCGCACCCTGATCCGTCGGTATAGAATAACCGAGGCGCAGGCTTTTTCGATGTGTCCGCGCGACGACCGGAGCGCACGCGATGCGGTCAGGGTCAAGGCCGGGGGTTGCTACCGGGGGTTCCGCGGCAGGCGCAGATCGACCCGCGAGTAGCGCTGGTATTCCTGCAGGCTGCATACTTCATGGCGTTCGCGCCGGGCCAGGGCGCGGAGCCCGGCGACCGCCGCCTGCAGGCCGCTGATCGTGGTAGTGATCGGGATGTTGTGGGCGACCGCCTGGCCGCGCATGGTCAGCTCGTCGTGGCGCGGGCTGGCGCCGGAGGGGGTGTTGACGATCCAGCCGACTTCCCGGTCGCGGATCAAGTCAAGCACGTTGGGGCGGCCTTTGGAGATGCGGAACAGGGCGTGGGCCTTGACTCCCGCCTCGCGCAATACGGTGGCGGTGCCGAGGGTGGCGTAGATTCTGTAGCCCAGCTCGGCCACTTGCCGGGCCAGCTCCACGACCGCGGGCTTGTCGCGGTCGCAGACACTCATGAAGACATTGCCGGCGCGCGGGATTTCGCTGCCCGCCGCGAGCTGGCTTTTCAGGAAGGCCATGCCGGCGTCGATGTCCAGCCCCATGACTTCGCCGGTCGATTTCATTTCCGGGGTCAGCACGGTGTCGCTGCCCGGGAAGCGGACGAACGGGAGCACCGCCTCCTTGACCGCGAAATGGCGGATCGACAGCTCTTCGGTGAAGCCCAGTTCGCGCAGGGTGAAGCCGGCCATGACCAGGGCGGCCAGCTTGGCCAGCGGCACGCCGATCGCCTTGCTGACAAAGGGGACGGTGCGCGATGCCCGCGGGTTGACTTCCAGAATGTAGACCTGGTCGTGGCGCACGGCGTACTGCACATTCATCAGGCCGCGCACTTGCAGTTCGCCGGCCAGCGCCCGGGTGTGCGAGCGGATAGTGTCAAGCACCGGCTTCTCCAGGGTGAGCGGGGGGATGGCGCAGGCGCTGTCGCCGGAATGCACGCCGGCCTTCTCGACATGCTCCATGATGGCGCCGATCACTACCGTTTCGCCGTCGGCCAGGCAGTCGACGTCGACTTCGATCGCGTCCTCGAGGAAGCGGTCGATCAGCACCGGCCGCTTCTCCGAGACTTCGACCGCCTCGACCATGTAGCGCTGCAGAGTCGGCCGGTCGTAGACAATCACCATGGCCCGCCCGCCGAGCACGAAGGAGGGGCGGACCAGCACCGGGTAGCCGATGTCCTCCGCGATCGCCACCGCCTCCTCGGCGGTCGAGGCCAGGCCGTTGGCGGGCTGCAGCAAGCCCAGCCGCCCGACCAGCGAGCTGAAGAACTTGCGATCCTCGGCCGCCTCGATGTTGCGGGGGGAGGTGCCGATGATATTGACGCCGTTGCGCTCGAGGTCGGCGGCCAGCTTCAGCGGGGTTTGGCCGCCGAACTGGACGATGACCCCCCAGCAGTCTTCGCGCCGGTAGATGTGCAGGACGTCCTCGAGCGTGAGCGGCTCGAAGTAGAGGCGGTCGCTGGTGTCGTAGTCGGTGCTGACGGTTTCCGGGTTGCTGTTGACCATAATGGTTTCAAAGCCCGCGTCGCGCAGGGCGAAGGCGGCGTGGACGCAGCAGTAGTCGAATTCGACCCCCTGGCCGATGCGGTTCGGGCCGCCGCCGAGGATCATCACCTTTTTGCGATCCGAGGGGCGGCATTCGTCGAGCTCGCCATAGGTTGAATAGTAGTACGGAGTGTGGGCTTCGAATTCGGCCGCGCAGGTGTCGACCAGGCCGTAGACCGGCAGCAGCCCGATCTTCTCGCGAGCCTGGCGGACCGCGTCCTCCGATTCGCTCAGCAGAAAGGCCAGTTGGCGGTCGGAATAGCCGAACTCCTTGGCCTGGCGAAAGAGAGCCGGATCCCGACTCAGACCGGCCAGGTCGCCGGCCGCGCGAATCTCGTCTTCGTAGGCGGCCAGCTCCTGAAGATGCCCGAGAAACCAGGGATCGATCAGGGTGGCGGCGTGAACCCGCTCGAGCGACCAGCCGCGACGGAAGGCGGCTCGCACCTGGAACAGGCGTTCCGCGTTGGGCCGGGCCAGCTCGGCCGCCAGCTCCCGGTCGGAAAGGGTTTCGAAGCCCTGGTCGCGGCCGTCGGCGCCGAAGCCGTGGCGGCCGGTCTCGAGCGAGCGCAGCGCCTTTTGCAGGGACTGCTTGAAGTTGCGGCCGATGCTCATGGTTTCGCCGACCGACTTCATGCGGGTGGTCAGGGTGCTGTCGGAGCCCGCGAACTTCTCGAAGGCGAAGCGCGGGATTTTGGTGACCACATAGTCGATGGCCGGCTCGAAGCAGGCCGGAGTCTCGCGGGTGATGTCGTTGTCGATCTCGTCGAGGGTATAGCCGACCGCCAGCTTGGCGGCGAACTTGGCGATGGCGAAGCCGGTGGCCTTCGAGGCCAGGGCGCTGGAGCGCGAGACCCGCGGATTCATTTCAATGACCACCAGGCGGCCGCTCTTCGGGTCGACCGCGAACTGGACGTTGGAGCCGCCGGTGTCGACCCCGATCTCGCGCATGACCGCGAGCGCGGCGTCGCGCAGGCGCTGGTATTCGCGGTCGGTCAGGGTCTGGGCCGGCGCCACGGTTATGCTGTCGCCGGTATGCACGCCCATGGCGTCGACATTCTCGATCGAGCAGACCACCACCACATTGTCCTTGCGGTCGCGCATCAGCTCGAGTTCGAACTCCTTCCAGCCGATGACCGACTCCTCGATCAGGACTTCGCTGATCGGACTGTACTGCAGGCCGGATTCAATGATTTCGCTGAACTGATCCTGGTTGTAGGCGATGCCGCCGCCCGAGCCGCCGAGGGTGAAGGCTGGCCGGACAACCACCGGGAAGTCGCCGAGTTCGCGCCGCGCCTGCCGGGCTTCCGGCAGCGAGTGGGCGATCCGGCTTTGCGGCAGGTCGAGGCCGATTCTCTGCATCGCCTGCTTGAACAGGTCGCGGTCCTCGGCTTTGCGGATGACTTCGACCTTGGCGCCGATCATCTCGACCTTGTAGCGCTCGAGGACGCCCTGCTCGTCCAGCTCCATGGCCAGGTTCAGGGCGGTCTGGCCGCCGAGGGTCGGCAGCAGGGCGTCGGGGCGTTCGCGGCGAATGATTTCGTGCAGAATGTCAACGGTCAGCGGTTCGATATAGGTGCGGTCGGCGAATTCCGGGTCGGTCATGATGGTGGCCGGGTTGCTGTTGACCAGCACCACCTCGTAGCCTTCCTCGCGCAGCGACTTGCAGGCCTGCGTCCCCGAATAGTCGAACTCGCAGGCCTGGCCGATCACGATCGGGCCGGAGCCGAGCAGCATGATTTTCTTGAGGTCGTCTCGCTTTGGCATGATTGCGCTGATCGCCTTGAATGTTGGCTGGCCTTACTATGCAGTGAATCCGGCCATCTGATTGCCGTTCTGAACAGAAAGCCGCGCGGTTTGCGGTTCTCGCAACTATACAGAAACACTACAGACCCTCCGGCCGCACCGGATAGTCGCCGTCGAAGCAGGCGCAGCAATAGTCCTGCGGACGATAGGCCTTGACGCAGCCCAGCATCCCGTCGCGCGAAAGATAGCCCAGGCTGTCGAGGTGTAATATATCCGCCATTTCCGAAAATTCGGCCTGATTGGCCAGCAGCGATTCGCGCTGCGGGAAGTCGATGCCGAAATAGCAGCCGTGGCGGTGGGGCGGGCAGCTTACCCGCATATGCACTTCGCGCGCCCCGGTTTCGCGGATCGCGCGGATTCTGGCGCGGCTGGTGGAGCCGCGCACGATGCTGTCCTCGATCAGGCAGATGCGCTTGCCGCGCAGCGCCTCGCCGATCGGCTGCAGTTTGCGGGTGGCCATCTTGCCGCGGGAAACATGGCTGCCCGGGTCGATGAAGGTGCGGCCGACATAGTGGTTTCTGGTCAGCCCCATGTCCAGGGGAATGCCGGACTGTTCGGCAAAGCCGAAGGCGGCGAAGACGCCGCTGTCCGGAACCGGCACGATCAGGTCGACGTCGGCCGGGCATTCGCGGGCCAGTTGGCGCCCCATCTCCTTGCGGGCTTCGTACACGCTGTCCCCGAAAACATAGCTGCCGGGGCGGGCGAAGTAGACATGCTCGAAGATGCAGTGGGCACGCCTTTTGACCGGTGCGAAACGCCTGCTTTCCAGGTCGCCCCGACCATCCACAACCACGATTTCGCCGGGCTCGACCTCGCGTTCGAAGCGGGCGCCGGCCACGTCGAAGGCGATGGTTTCGCTGGCCGACATCCAGCCGCCGTCCGGGAAGCGCCCCAGGCAAAGCGGGCGGAAGCCGAGCGGATCGCGTATGGCGGCCCAGTGGCTGCGGGTCATCAGCAGCAGCGAATAGGCGCCCCGCAGTTCCCGCAGCGCCGCCTCCAGTGCGTTCCAGAGGTCGCCGTTGTGGTGTTTGCGAAGTCCGCGCGCCAGCAGGTGCAGGAGCAGCTCGGTGTCGCTCGAAGTCTGAAAGATCGCGCCTTCCTCCTGCAGTTTCCGGCGCAGCCAGACGCTGTTGCAGAGCGTGCCGTTGTGGGCCACTCCGACCAGCTCGCCGGCCAGGTCGGCCATCAGGGGCTGGGCGTTGACCACGGACGAACCGCCGGCCGTGGAATAGCGGACGTGACCGATGGCGTGGGTGATGGCGGCCTGCCGCCAGTCGGCGGGCAGGCTGTGGAAGACATCGTCGACCAGGCCGTTGTCGCGGTGCAGGCGGCAGTCGCCCTCGACCCCGACCATGATCCCCGCCGCCTCCTGGCCGCGATGCTGCTGCGAGTGCAGGCCGAGGTAGATCGCCTCGAGCGGGTTGGCCGCTCCCGACACGCCGCACAGGCCGCAGTATTCGCGCGGACTCTCGAGTTTGTCGAAGGTCATTTTTCCCCTTTGGATGTTGAGTTCTCGATCGCGGCTCCGACAAAGTCGCGGAACAGGGGGTGGGGGCGCAGGGGCCCGGACTTGAACTCCGGGTGGAACTGGCAGGCGACAAACCAGGGATGCTCGGGCAGTTCGACAATCTCGACCAGCTCGCCGTCCGGGGAAAGGCCGGAAAAGCGCAGCCCGTGCCGGCTCATGGCCTCGCGATACTGGTTGTTGAACTCGTAGCGGTGCCGATGGCGCTCCCGGACTTCCAGAGCACCGTAGGCGGCGGCCGCCCGCGATTGCGCCAGCAGGCGGCAGGGGTAGGCGCCGAGGCGCATGGTGCCGCCCTTGTCCTCGACCTGCTCCTGGTTCGCCATCAGGCTGATCACCGGATCCGGGGTCCGGCCGGCGAACTCGCGGCTGTTGGCTTCGGGCAGACCGCAGACATGGCGGGCAAACTCGATGACCGCGCATTGCATGCCAAGGCAGATGCCGAGAAACGGCAGCTTGTGCTCGCGGGCGTATTGCACGGCCGCTATCTTGCCCTCGATGCCGCGGTCGCCGAAGCCGCCGGGCACCAGAATCCCCGAACAGCCGGCGAAGCGCCGCGCCGCCGCCTTCCGGTCGGCTTCCAGCTCTTCGGCCTCGACCGGGCGCAGAACCACCTCCGCGTCATGAGCCGCGCCGCCGTGAATCAGCGCCTCGTAGATCGACTTGTAGGCGTCGCGCAGCTTGATGTATTTGCCGACCACCGCGATCTCGACCTTGCCGGCGCCGGGCTTGATCAGGCGCTCGACCATCCGTTGCCAGTCGTCGAGCCGCAGGTCGCTGACATGGAAGCCGAACAGTTCGAGCACATACTTGTCCAGATCCTGCCGGGCCAGCTCCAGAGGCACTTCGTAGATCGTGTGTTTCACATCCTCCTCGGCAAATACCAGCTCGCGGCGCACATTGCAGAACAGCGCCAGTTTGCGGAAGTGCTCCTCGTCCATCGGGCGCTCGCAGCGGCAGACCAGAAGATCCGGAATGATCCCGATCTCGCGCAGAATCCCGACCGACTGCTGCGAGGGCTTGGTCTTCATCTCGCCGGCCGCCCGGATGTAGGGAACCAGGGTCAGGTGCAGGCAGAGCGCGTTGTCCGCTCCGATCTCGTTGCGGAACTGGCGAATCGCTTCGAGAAAGGGCAGAGACTCGATGTCCCCGACCGTGCCCCCGATCTCGGTGATCGCAATGTCCGCCTCGGGATCGTCGAGGGTGCGGATCGCCGCCTTGATTTCGTCGGTGACATGCGGGATCACCTGCACGGTTTCGCCCAGATATTCGCCCCGGCGCTCGCGGGCGATGACCGTGCTGTAGATGCGCCCGGTGGTGAAGTTGCTGGCCTGAGAGCACTCGATCTCGGCAAAGCGTTCGTAGTGCCCCAGATCCAGGTCGGTCTCGGCCCCGTCCTCGGTCACGTACACTTCGCCGTGCTGATAGGGGGACATGGTGCCCGGGTCGACGTTGAGATAGGGATCCAGCTTCTGAATGCGTACGCGATAGCCGCGCCGCTTGAGCAGCAGAGCCAGGGAGGCGGCGGTGATCCCCTTGCCGAGGGAGGAGACGACGCCGCCGGTGACGAACAGGTGCTTGGTGGTCGAGGCCGGACGCTTCATGGGCTTTTCCGCTGGTTCAGGTTGGGTTGCGCTCTGTTCAGCCGAATGTTGAAAGATTATGGCTAGCATTATCCATGCCATTATCGCGAACTTTACTATACAATGTTTTGCGGCAAATGGTATAGGGCAGTGTGCGGATTTCGCAGACGACCATCCCTGGTACATATTGGTGCTTTTT
>SLSR01000031.1 GCA_007130365.1 Lentisphaeria bacterium | reverse complement strand
ACGGCCTGGCCTGGCCCGACCAGCAGAGGGAGGTTATGCGGCGGCGGCGCCAGCTTTGGTTGCGCAGGCTCGGGGTAGTGGTTCAGGACACCGAAAGCCGGAGGGCGGGGACGGACGACATGGCCGCGGGGGCGCGGCCGCTCCAGGGGGCTCGGGACATCGAAGATCGGGTTTGTCGCGAATATTTCTTTCCGGGCGACGAGGCGGCATGGTTTGCCGACTTCAAATCGGGTGGAGGCGAAACGACGGCTGTTGCGCCGGGTTGTTTCGACTGGGGGCTTTCCGGGTTCGCCGACTACGGCGGCATTCGCAGTCTGTTGAATCCGGATCTGGACTTTGACCAGTTGCTCGACGAGTTCACGGAGGGGCTGGGCGCGGCGAAGAAGCCGGTGCGCGAGTACTTTGATTTTTGGCGACAGGCGGCGCAGGCTTGGCGCCAGTCGGTCGGGGAAGGTGCTGTCGCCGGCCGCTTCCCCGCCTTCTATACAGAGGAGAAGCTGCGGGAAAGCGGTCGTCTGCTGTTGCGGGCGCAGGCGGTGCCGGGGCTTTCCGGCGCCGCCCGACACCGGATTGAATCGTGGCGCATCGGGCATGAACACCTGGCGGGTGCCTTCCGGGCTTGGAAAAGCCTGAAAAAGGCGGGAGGGGCGGACGATCTACAGGCGGCCTGGCAGCTTCAGGAAGAGCTGATGCAAATGCGTCGACAGATGGTTGGGTTGCTCGACTTCGAGCCGGCGCGGCTGGTGGCGCGGGAATTGGCCCGGGGAGATCTGCTGGGCTGGGAATTCCGGCGGCTGGCGACAGGGTTGACACCGCAGCTCAAATTCCAGGGATGGCGCTATCGTGTGGAGTCGGGGGAGGACGAGGCTGGACAGGCGTGGTCTGCCCCGGAGCCGGAAGGCCTGGATCAATGGTCGAAGGTTCAGCCGCAGTTCAAGCTTGACGCGGGGCAAGCGGCATGGCTGGTCGGTGTTTCGCAGGAGTCGATTTCCGAAGATCGGCGCGAGCGGGCGCGGTTGCTGGTCTGGGGGCTGCCCTGTCGGTCCGCGGTGTACTTTAACGGCAACCTATTGCGGGCGAATGATGAAGTGGATGCGGTGGTGGCCAGGCACAGTGTCAGTTTCAGACTTGCGGAGGATGATTTCCGCGAGGGCGCCCGGCAGGTTGTGGCAATACGCATTGCCGATCCCTGCCGTTTCGCCCCGGTCCGCGCGGCCTGGCTGATGAGCGAGCAAGAAGAATGAGACATTTGCGGCACGAATTCGAGTTTTGCGTAGTGGGCGGCGGCCTGGCCGGCATGTGCGCCGCCGTGGCCGCGGCGCGGCACGGGGTAAAGACGGCTCTGATCCACGACCGTCCGGTGCTGGGCGGCAACGCCTCCAGCGAAATCCGCATGTGGATTTGCGGGGCGCATGGGGAGAACATGCGCGAAACCGGGATTGTCGAGGAAATTCTTCTGGACAACCGTTGTCGAAACCCTGAGTTCAGCTATGCCCAGTGGGATGCCCTATTGTATGAGAAGGTGGCGTTTCAGGAGAACCTGACTTGCTTTCTCAATTGCAGCTGCATCGACGCCGAGATGGCGGGCAGCCGCATGGTTTCGGTAAAGGGCTGGCAGCTTACCACCGAGACTTGGCACACAATTCAAGCCGACGGCTTTGCCGACTGTTCCGGCGACAGTATTCTGGCGCCCCTGAGCGGGGCTGACTTTCGCCTGGGCCGCGAGTCCTCCGCCGAGTTCGGCGAGTCGATTGCGCCGAAGCAGGCGGACGACTTGACCATGGGGATGAGCTGCCTGATCCAGGCGCGGGAAACCGACCGGCCGCACAGGTTCGTGCCGCCGTCCTGGGCCTATCGCTATGAATCGGATGACGACTTGCCCAATCGCGGCCACAATCTGCAAACCAACTTCTGGTGGATCGAGATCGGCGGCGAGGCGGATTCGATTCACGATGCCGAGGAGAATCGGGACGAATTGTTGAAAATCGCCTACGGGGTCTGGGATCACATCAAGAATCGCGGCGATCATCAGGCCGACAACTGGGTGTTGGACTGGGTCGGGTTTCTCCCCGGCAAACGGGAAAGTCGCCGTTATGTCGGGGATCATATGCTGACCCAGGACGAAGTGCGGGCGGAGGGGCGCTTCGAGGATGTGGTGGCCTACGGCGGATGGTCGATGGACGATCATCATCCGGCCGGGTTTCGCTATCCGGGGCAGCCGACGATTCACCATCCGGCTCCGTCACCCTTCGGGATTCCCTATGGCTGCCTGTATTCGCGCAATATCGAAAATCTCTTTTGCGCCGGACGCAACATCAGCGCCACCCACGCCGCCATGAGTTCGACCCGGGTAATGGCCACCTGCGCCATCCTCGGCCAGGCGGTCGGCACCGCCGCCGCCCTGACGGTGGAGCATCAGACCAGTCCGCGCGGAGTAGGGGGGGGATATCTTGAAGAGTTGCAGCAGCGGCTGCTTAAGGACGACTGCTTTCTGCCCTGGTGCCGGCGTAAAATCGGCGTCATTCTCGAGATGGCAAAATTGAGAGCCAGCGTCGGTGATCCTGAACCTTTGCGTTCCGGTGTCGACCGTCCGTTCGAAGGCGCCGACAACGCTTGGACGGGAAAAGTCGGCGGCATTCTTGAAATCGAGTTCGACCGTCCGCGCCGCCTGCAAGGGGTGCGCCTGGTCTTTGACAGCGACTTGAAGGGAAACTATCGCAACCTGCCGGCGATGCGGCCGCTCGACCTGCATCCGGCGACCCCGCCCGCCACTTTGGTCAAGAGTTTCCGAGTGGCGATTGCGGATCGCGCGGGGGCTTGGCGCGAGGTGGCGAACGTGGCTGACAACCATCAGCGGCTGGTTCGTCTCGATCTTCCGGCCGTCGAAGCCAGGGCGCTGAAGTTGACGGTCGATTCATCATGGGGTGAAGAGACGGTCAGGGTTTTTGCCGTCGACCCGGAGTAAACGCGCCAAGCCGGTTCTGGCTTTTGACAGTCTAATATAGGCTCTTTCTCAAAACGAATGGGTTGCCAATAGTTTTTTCTTGGATTTTGTGGGTAACACCCGAAACCCGAAACCTGAAACCTGCCACGAGCAATGCATCATTTCTGAATGTGAATTGAAACAAGCTACCCACTCAAACTGAAAAGGAACCCTAATATATGATCTCAATATGGAGACTTGACTATGGCGACGAAAAGGGCGGCATTGATTCTGGCCGAAGGCTTCGAGGAAATCGAGGCGATTTCCGTGGTCGATGTATTGCGGCGGGCCGGGGTGCGGGTGAGCATGGTGGGAATTGAACGGCGCGACTGGGTCGACGGCGCCCACTGCATTCGACTGGCGGCGGAGGGAGAGGTGAGCGACCTCTCGGCCGAGGATTTGGACTTGCTGGTTCTTCCCGGCGGAATGCCGGGGGCGCGGAACCTGGCCGGTTCAGGCAAGGTCAAACAACTATTGCGCGAGACCGCCGCCAGAGGGGCGGTGATCGGAGCGATCTGCGCGGCGCCCATAGCGCTGGCCGCCGCCGGTCTGCTGGAGGGGCGCCGAGTAACCTGCTATCCAGGGTTTGAAAAGGAGCTGTCCGGCGGCGTTTACACCGGGGCTCGCGTCGAAGTGGACGGAAATATTGTCACCGGCTGCGGTCCGGGCGGCGCCTTGGTCTTCGCTCTGGCCTTGCTGGAGTCGATTGGATTGCAAAGGGAAGCCGGCCACCTGGCTGAAGGTATGTTGATAAAAGCGTGAAAATCATCTTTTCGATTGTCCGACAGACCATGCGTGAAGCTTTGCGTTCACGGGTCTTTCATGTGTTGCTGGGGCTGACCCTGCTGGCCACTGTACTGCTGCCGCTGACGGTTAGTGGCGACGGCACGGCGACGGCGGCGGTGCAGGCGATTCTGACCTATTCCCTGCAGGCGGTTGCCGTATTGCTGAGCATGGCTGCGGTCTGGCTCGGATGCGCCGGCTTGTCGCACGAGATAGAGAGCCATCGGATCCACATGATTCTGACCAAGCCGGTTCATCCCTGGATGGTCTGGCTGGGCAAATGGCTGGCGGTATTCCTGATGAACGGAGTGATCCTGCTGGTGGCCGCGGCCGTGATTTACGGTCTGATTCAGCATCGCCTGGCTTCCGCCGAGTTTTCCCCGGAGGAACTGGCGCAGGCTCGAGCCGAAGTATTGACCGGACGCAGGGTCTACGAGCCGTTGCGGCCGCCGCTTGGCGATCTGGTCGATGCGGAGTATCGCCGACTGCGCGACCAGGACATGCTCGATCCGTCCCACGATCCGCGGGCGGTGCGCGGCGAACTGCTGCGAGTAATGCGGGCTCGCACGACCGAAGTGCAGCCATACATGGTGCGGGGCTGGCGCTTTGAGGGGGTTTCCGTGGATCGCCAGGCGGAGGCGCCGATGTTTTTTCGCTATCGGCTATATGTGGCGAGAGCTTCCCAGACCGAACAGCGCGAGACGCTTGGGGTTTGGCGGTTCGTCAACCCGGACGCGCCCGAAGGGCGACAGGAGCGCTACCTGCCGATGCAGATGCGGGGCGGGATGTTTCAGGAGCTGCCGCTTCCGACCTGGCTGGTGGCCAACGACAACAGTTTGACGGTAGAGTACTTGAATGACGATCCGCAGGAGGATGTCGTGATCTTCCAGACCGCCGACGGGCCGACTCTGCTGGTGTCGGCCGCCGGGTTTTCGGTAAACTATGCCCGCGGGGTGGGGGTGATCTTTCTGCGACTCGGTTTCTTTGCCGCTTTGGGTTGCGCCTTTGGCGCCATGTTCTCCAGTCCGGTCGCTCTGTTTCTCGCCTTCGCCTACATGCTTTTCAGTATCGTTGTCGACGCCACTCTCGGCACGCCGGGTTCGAGCGAGCAGCTCGATTCCTGGATTCCCCACGGCCATAGTTTTTTCACCTATTCGCTGGTTTTGATCTTGGATAAAATCGTGATTTCACTGCGTGAATTTGACATTCCGGAGCTGTTGTCCAGCGGGCGCCTGGTCTCCAATGGTCGCCTGGCTTCAGTTCTGTTTTTTCAACTTCTGTTGCGCGGCGGACCGCTGGCCGGTCTGGCGGTGCTGGTCTTCTCCCGGCGCGAAATGGGCAAGGTGGTGCGACAACCATGAATCCGATGCGCAGAATTGTCATTGCCTTTTCGGGGCTCCTGTTGGCGGGCATCCTGCTTCTGACCAGCTATCAGGCGCAGCGCCGGATGAATGAAATCCGGGTGCGCGAGCGCCTGGTGGATACCGAGATCATTGAAAACGCGCCGCCTCTGGTTGTCTTCACCACGGTGGCGCTCGGCAGTTTTCGCGGCTTGATCGCCAATTTTCTCTGGCTCCGCACCCACCGCATGCAGGATGAGGGACGCTATTTCGAGATGGTGCAGCTGGCCTCCTGGATCACCATGCTGCAACCGCGATTCACCGGGGCTACCGCCTATCTGGCCTGGAACATGGCCTACAATGTATCGGTCACTTTCTCCCGTCCCGAGGATCGCTGGCGCTGGGTGCGTCGCGGCATCGAGTTGATTCGGGACGAGGCTTTGGTCTACAATCCGGGCGATCCGGAACTCTATCGCGAACTGGGATGGATTTATCAGCACAAGCTCGGGCAGGAGATGGACGATGCCAACATCTACTACAAAACCCAGTTGGCCGAGGAGATGATGTCGGTGCTCGGTGGCTGGCCGGTGGACTGGCAGCGCTGGGCCGAGGCGCCGAACGACGAACCGGAGCTGCGGTCGAGGCTCGGCGAGGAACACCCGCTTTGGGGCTGGCTGCAGGATCGCGGGATCCGTCTTTCCGAGTTCGAGAGGGACTTCCGCGAGGGCAACGGATTTGCCGAGGAAACGGTCGAGGATTTGCGCAGCCTGGCGATTCGCGACACGCTGGAAGTCTATTTCCGCGGACGCTGGCTGCGGCAGCGTCTGAAAATGGAGCCGCACCGGATCGCGCGCCTCAATCGGGAGTATGGCGAGCTCGACTGGCGGCTGCCGGAGGCGCACGCCATCTATTGGGCGTCCCGCGGTCTGGAGGTGGCCGAGGGTGGGGTTGACATGGCTTGCGAACGCATGATCTTTCAGTCGTTGAACAACGCCTTCGCCGGCGGCCGACTTCTCTACTTCCGTGGCCGGGACGAAGCGCTGCAGCGCCCGGTGGTGCAGTTCATTCCAAATGTGGACATTGTCGATGCGGTCGATCGCGCCTATCTGGATTCGATCGAACAACATCCGGACAACCGTTCGGTCGTTTCCGCCCGGCGCAACTTTCTGGAGCGGGCGGTGACCACGCTCTACATGTTTGGCCGCGAGGAGCAGGCGCGGGAATATCTGCGGACTTTGCGTCGGGATTTCCCGCAGCCGGAATATCGGCGGCCGCTCGAGGATTTTGCCTTGCAGCGGCTGGCCGGCGATGTTGCCGACGCCAATTTCAACCAGGCGCAGGGGCTGGTGCAGGGCTACCTTTGGCAGATGTGCAACGATCTGTCGCTCGGCGAATTCGAGCGGGCCGCCGCGATGGAGCGCATAGCGGCCGCCATCTGGCAGCGCTATATGGCAAGGATCGGCGAGCGAACCCATGAACGGCGCGGTTTGCCGCCGTATCCCGAAATGCGCCAGAACGCGATCCGCCAGGCACTCGAGGTATTCCACCCGGAACTGGCGGCGCGCCTGCGGGCGGCACTGCGCCAGATGGGCTTTCCCGTCGACCCCCAGAACTCATGATGCAAGTGCTAATTGTGCCCCGGCGGGGCGCCTCAATCCAGGGCGAGCCCATCGGCGCAGTCCGAAGGGGCTGGTGAAGGTGGTGTCGCCGGAGTCATGTTTAGTGGTTCCTTTTCAGTTTGAGTGGGTAGCTTGTTTCAATTCACATTCAGAAATGATGCATTGCTCGTGGCAGAGTTCAGGTTTCGGGTTTCGGGT
>SLSR01000268.1 GCA_007130365.1 Lentisphaeria bacterium | reverse complement strand
GTCAGCGACCGGCGTTGGCATGTAGAGGAAGACCACGTCGCGTACGGATCAGAAAGTGCGCTGCGCCCCTCTGGATGGCCCGAAACCCGAAACCTGAAACCTGAAACCTGAAACCTGAACTCTGCCACGAGCAATGCATCATTTCTGAATGTGAATAGAAACAAGCTACCCACTCAAAGTGAGAAAGAACCATAAACCTCTGGTGGCGGAGCCCCCGGCGGATTGTAAACTCATGCGCCGCGAGAGGTTGACGCCACCGGGGGAATGGTTATTTTATCGTCATGCTCAATCATCTGCTGATTATTTTAGTGTTGACGCTCTCGCTGGCGTTCGGGATTTGGCGAAAACCTTGGCGGCGCGAGTTCTTTCTGGCCGGGCGGAAAGCCGGGGCACCCCAGGTGGCGGGGTCGATTCTGGCCACCTGTCTCGGCGGTTCCGCCGTTTTCGGGCTGGTGGGAACCGCCAGCCAGATCGGCTGGTCGGCCTTTTGGTGGCTGGGCGCCGGCAGCTTCGGAGTTTTTCTGCTGGGTCTGGCCTGGGCATCGGCGATGCGGCGTCGGCCGGAGCAGATCACGCTGCCGCAATGGCTGGGCGGGGAATACGGACGTCCCGCCCGGGTATTGGCGGCCTTGCTGATTGCGATCATGTGGTGCGGGGTGATCGCGGCGCAATGGGTGGCGGCGGGAGCCTTGCTGGGCAGTCTGGCCGGCTGGCCGCTGGCCTACGGGATTGTGGCGGTCTCCGGAGTGACCGTTCTCTACACGGCGATCGGGGGGCAGGCATCGGTGCTGCGCACCGATTTGCTGCAGGCGGCGGCAACCATCGGGGCGCTGCTGCTGGTGCTGGTCTTTCTTTTGTTCAAGGCCGAGGGGGCTGACTTGATAGCGAGCCTGCCCCACTTGACTGGCCACAGTGAAGTGCCGGCCGGTTTCAGCCTCAGTTTCTATGAATGGCTCTCTTTGATGGTGGTGATCGGCGGCATGTATCTGGTCGGCCCGGATCTCTATTCGCGAGTGGCGACCGCCGACAGTGTCACCAGTGCCCGGCGCGGCGCCTTTGCGGCCGCCCTCGGCCTGCTGTTGTGCGGGGTTCTGGTCACCTATCTCGGAGTCTTCGCCGGCAATGTCGGAGGCGAATCGGTGATCGCCCGGGAGGCTCTGGTTCGACTGATCGGGGAATGGCTGCCGTCCAGCCTGGCCATCCTGGTGCAGGCCGCCTTGCTGACCGCCCTGATTTCCTCGGCCGACACCTGTCTGCTGACCGCCGGCTCGGTGTTGCAGTTGGATCTGGTCAAGTCCGGATCGAATTCCGGGCAGGAGGCGACCATTCTGACCCGGTTGTGGATTGTGGCGGTCGGGGGTTTGTCGACGGCGGTCGCCATTGTCAGCCCCCGGATCATCGGCAATATCATGCTGGCCTATGCATTCTATGCCGGCGGTCTGCTGGTTCCGCTGCTGCTTCTGCGGTTTCCGGTTTCCGGCAGGCTTTCGCGACCCTGGATCTGGCTTGCCATGGGGCTGGGCGGTCTGCTGCCACTGGCCTGCCTGCTGTTCGACTGGTTTCCGGCCGAGGACTTTATGCTGCGCCAGGCCAAGGCCGGGATGAGCGGAGTGGTTCTGTCCAGCGTCATCTGCCTGATCGGGGCGGCGGCGGCAGGCCGACCGCCACCAGCCCCTGAACAGGGCGATGCCTGTGTTCATTGACAAGGCTCGCGACAAGGCAGGCTGGCTCGGGATTGTTCAACCCGGTCGGTCCCGGCAGTCAAACCCTCGCTCCACCGGGGCAAGCCCGGCGGGGGCGTTGTCATCAATCTGGTTGGCTACGGGGAATGGTGCAATGGCCTTGCCGGAGGCAGGCGACGGTCTGGCGGAAGGCCTGTCGCCAACTTTCCGGGGTCAGTTCGGGCAGACGGTTGGGCTGGCTGGCGCTTTCCATAATCAATGCACTGTTCCGAATGGCGGCCGGGTCGTTTTTCTCCGGCAGAAGTCCGTTTTCCTCGAGAAAGATCAAGAGGGCGCCAACCGTGGCTGCCGCCCGCTGTCCGGTCAGCTCGGTGGCTCCCGGTCGCGACCGTTTGATTCCCAGTTCCCGGAGTCGGCTGAAGCTGTTCAGCAATGCCTGGAAAAAGGCGGGACAGGGATTGTCTGGGGACGAGTTGTCGAGGGCAAAGCGAGCCAGCCAGCAAGCCGTGCGAAAAGCCTCGGTCGAGCGGGCCAGCGGGCTGAAGTCGGAAATCGGATCCGCTTCCCGCCAAGTATGGAGGCCGCTGGCCGACGCGGAATATTGCACCCGAAAATGGCGAAACAGATCGATGGGCGTAGATTGTCTGCGTCCATGGCGAAGAGCGCCGCGGGCAATGAAGTCGATCTTGCCGCGCTCCGGGGAAATTCCGCTGAGCAGCAGGCTGGTTTCGGCGTAGGGTCGCTTGCGCAGCACCAGGAAGTCGCATTTTCCCGGGGTTCGCGAAGGCGTTGCCGGCCTCACTGCACGGCGATCTCTTTTTCCGCTTCCCAAAGGCCGTGGATATTGCAATAGGCCACGGCCTGCAAGACCCCGCCCTGGCTTAGCTTAAGGGATGCGCAGCCTTCGTGATTGGTATAGACCGGACCGGCATTCGCCCCTTGCGCCGATTCTCCGTGCGCAGTGAACTCGAAGCGGGCGACCTGATAGGGGATCGCTCCGCCTTCGGCCTTGAAATACAGGTCGATCCACCGAATATGATGCTCGGTCGTGTTGGGATGCGCGACCGCCTTGCCCAGCGTGGCCTTGACCATGAAGAATTGGTCGGCCGCCACTGTGTCCGGGCACTCGATAACCGGCACATGCTTTTCACTTTTCCAGTCCGCTGTCTTGATTTGTGCGCTTAGCTTGCTCATGTTCGGTGTCCTTTCCGGATGGTTTAAATTGTTTTTAACCGAGTCTGATTGATTCTCGCGGAATCGCTTGATTTAAACATAGCCCAGACTTGAATTTTGTCCACTGCCTGCCCTGGGACAGGGCTGCGGCGAGTGGGCAGAGATGCCCCTGAACCATTGCCGAAGTGCGACAAAATGTCTCTTTCGGGGCGGCCTAAAAGGGTCATGCATAAATTTCTTTTAAGTATTTATATTCTTGAACCATAATCTTTTATGAATAAAAAAACAGGGCTTGGCACGAGCCATGCATAAGACAAATCAAGGCAAAGATCTCCGAACCTTCGAACGGGCGGAGGAAACAAGCAGGAGATCGTGGAAAAGCGAGATCATCCCGAAGTTCAAACTCAAAACCAAAGGAGACGTTAAAATGTTGACCAATCGTAGAGAAGCATGGAATCCGTGGGCTGAATTGGCGCAAATGCAACGAGAGGTGGAGAACCTGTTCGGTCGCGGCCGCAGCGGCGGCTTGACCGGCGGCGACTTCCCGGCCGTCAACATCTGGGTCAATGAGGATCGAGGGTTGCTGACCGCCGAATTGCCGGGCATTGATCCCGACAAATTGGAGATCACGGTCAAGAACAATACCCTGACCCTGCGCGGCAAGCGCGAGGCGGAAGCCTTGCGGGAGGGCGAAAGCTGGTTGCGCCGGGAACGCGGCGAGGGCAGCTTTGTCCGTTCCTTCAGTCTGCCCTTCCAGGTCGAGGCCGACCAGGTCGAGGCGCAGTTTCAGAAAGGGATTCTGCAATTGGTGCTGCCGCGAGCCGAAGCCGACAAGCCGCGCAAGATCGCGGTACGGGGCGAGTAGGTTGCGAAGGACAGCGAGACAAGGCCTATAAGCAGGGGTAAATCGAGAACCAACCAAAACAGGAGGCATCAAAATGAGTGCAAAGGAAATGGTGAAAAAGGAGAGACAAAGCCCGGAACGGGCTGAGTTTCAGGACTCCGCTCCGGTTTATGTTCCGGAAGTGGACATTGTCGAGAGCGATCAGGAATTCCGGCTGGTGGCCGATCTGCCGGGGGTCGACGAGAACAGCGTGGAAATCGACCTTGACAAGAATGTCCTGAGTGTGAGCGGCAGGTTCGTGCCGCAGCCGCCGGAAGGCTACAGCCTGACCTATCAGGAATATGCCAGCGGCAATTATGAACGCGAATTCACTCTCGGCAACACGATCGACCGGGATCGGATCCAGGCCACGGTTCGCGACGGAGTCCTGCGCCTGACTCTGCCCAAGGCCAAGGAGGCGCAGCCCAAGCGGATCGCGGTCAAGGCGGGATAAAGCCATCCGCTGTTGGCAAGTCGGCCGATGGTCGGCAATAAAGTCATCAAGACCGACCGTCGGCGGGATGAGCTCCGGATATCCCGGGTGGAAACAATGGTTGACGAAGAACGAAGGTCATAAGCATAAGGAAAAGGTTGCAAAGGTTAAACCAAGGAGGTGATGACGTATGGCAATCAAGGATATGGTACCGTTTGCGCGTCGTCGCCAGTTGTCAAAGTCCAGACTGGCTCGACGCTCGGAGCACCCGCTGACTCGGATGCACGAAGAATTGGATCGGCTTTTCGGGCAATTCATGCCGACGGGTTTTCGCGGTCTGGAGCGCTTTGCCGAGACTCCCTTTGGCGAATACTCGCCGAGCGTGGAAGTCAAGGAGACCGACAAGGAGATCAAGGTCTCGGCCGAGTTGCCCGGGCTCGACGAGAAGGACGTCGAAGTCCGCCTTGACGGCGACACCCTGATCATTTCGGGCGAGAAGAGCGAGGAAAGCGAAGATCGCGACGGCGATCTGTATCACAGCGAACGCTACTATGGCTCTTTCTCGCGAGCCATTCCTCTCGGCAGCGAGATCGATCTCGAAAAGGCCGAAGCCAAATATAGGAAAGGGGTGTTGCGGCTGAGGCTGCCGAAGACCGCGGCAGCGGGCTCGAGCGGCCACCGGATCGAAGTAAAGAGTCCGTAGCCGGTCGGTTCAGACCCGGGAAGACCCAAAACCGCGACCTCGAGATGGTCGCGGTTTTATTGTTGCCGGGTTGTTCTTTGGGAATCTCAACCTGTTTTCGCCGATTTCTCGCCGGTTCGGGCGGGTGGCAGGAGATCTTTTGCGACGGTACATTAGTTTGCTATGGGAAAACGAAGGTTAATCGATGATCATAGGTTTTGGCTGGCGTTTGTCTGTTGTGTCTGCCTGCTTTTGGCGGGGTGGGCGCAAGCCCTCGATTGCTCGGTGTGCGGCAGTCAGATCGAGGGCAGGTTTCTGCGAACCGAAGATCGGGTTTTTTGTTCCGAGACCTGCTATCAATCGATTTTGCCGAAATGCGAGCTGTGCGGGCAGCCATTGAGCACGGCGGTGATCATCGACGGTCGCCATTATTGCGAGAAGCACGCCGAGGGGTCGCGCTGCTGGAAGTCTGGGCTGCCGTTCGCGGTCGGAGTGGAGCTTCCCGATGGTCGCTGGTTTTCCCGGGAAAGCTATCGGCAGGGGGTGTTCGACCCCGCCCAGGCGCAAAGGGGCTATCGTTTGGCGGCGGCTGATTTGCAGCGGGTAACCGGCCTGAGAATGACCGATCTGCCGCCGATGTCGCTGGTTGGCCTGGATGAAATCCGCCGCCGCCGCGACTATGAGCCTGGGGATACGATGATCGAGCGCGGCATGTATGCGCGCCGCCAGACGACCACCCGCCGAGTCGACCGGCGGGGTCGCGTGCTCGACCAGCAGATTAGTAACGAAAGCGAGATTCTACTGCTCTACGGGCTTGACCGACAGGAGGTATTGGTCACAGCCGTCCATGAGCTGACTCATCATCTGCTGGCCGAACATTTTCCGCGCTTTGCGGCATTTGCCCCCCTGTGGGCCGAGGAGGGGATTTGTCAATATCTCGCCGCCATAGTCGCGCAGCGTCGAGGCTACACTCGGTTGGTTGAACAAATCGAGAACAGTCCCGATCCGGTGTACGGCGACGGCTATCGATATTTCCGGCGGCTTTATGGGCGGAACAACTGGCCGGCCATTCGCGCCTGGCTGGACGATTTCGACCATGCCCATGGCTTGCCCGGCCAGGCGCCATAGTCGGATCAATTCATGAAATCCGGAATCATCCGGAATCAGGGGAATGTTCGGGACAGCCGCAGTTGAGGCGAAAGGCCGATTGCAACCTTTTCAAAATGGGCTATCTTTATGGTCAATGACGGAGTTGGAAATGGAAAACTGAAAAACAAGGAGAAATCAGATGAGCGATAAAATCATCGAGGCGAACGATCAGAATTTCGAGGAGAAAATCAAGGATGGGACAGCGCTCGTCGACTTCTGGGCCACCTGGTGCGGCCCCTGTCGGATGCAAGGGGAAATCCTCCATGGCCTGGCCGACAAGCTTCCCGAGGACGCCAGGATCGTCAAGGTCAATGTGGACGAGGCAGGAGAGACGGCGGCGCGCTTTGGCGTGCGTTCGATTCCGACCCTGATTGTGTTCAGGAACGGCGAAAAAGTCGAGCAGTTCGTGGGGGTGCAGGACGAGAAGGCTCTGTTGCAGGCGATGGGCGGCGCGTGATCTAGCCCGACTGATTCATGCGAGTTCGGGCATGCGTATTTTTTCGAACAGAAGGTCGCGAAAGGCGCGAAGGGTGACAGGGGCATTTTGAACCACTAATGGACACAAAATCACACGAATATAGTTGGGTCGGCGTCCCCGCCGACCATGGTTTTCTTTGGTGTCCATGTTTTTATTTGGCTCTTTCTCAAAACGAATGGGTTGCCAATAGTTTTTTCTTAGATTTTGTGGGTAACAGCTTGGTTTCAGGTTTCAGGAGAGAATAATGGCAGAAAGCACCTATCCTGAATAATTCACGAAGCCAGTGTGGTGCAGATGTGCGGCGGAAGGCATGTGGAGTAAGACCACGTCGCGTACGGATCAGAACGTGCGCTGTGCCCCTCTGGATGGCCCGAAACCCGAAACCCGAAACCCGAACTCTGCCACGAGCAATGCATCATTTCTGAATGTGAATTGAAACAAGCTACC
>SLSR01000012.1 GCA_007130365.1 Lentisphaeria bacterium | reverse complement strand
GACCAGGCCGCGTTCGCCCGGCTCTGTCTGCCTTTCCGAATCCATGCTCCAAAGCTCTTGCTGAAGTGGCTGGCTTTGCAGCCAGGCGCGGATTTTTTCGACGATCCCCCGGTCGGGCCGGCCGGTCAGGTCGAGGTGGAGCCAGGGGCGGTGGTGCCGAGCCGCAAAGCCGACGGTGGCGGCCGAGCCGCCCTGCGGCGGTCCGAAGGTGAAGACCAGGGTGACATCCGAGTCGAGCACGTTGCGCTCGGTGCGAACCGCGTATGCCGGCGATTCGGTCTGGCGCAGCTGGTAGCGCGACGCGATCCGCCCGTCCTCGGCCAGGCGGCCGCGAGGGCACCAGCCGCCGTGCGGCAGATTGCGGGCCAGGGCGGCGTCCAGGCCGGCTCGGTCGGCTCCGGTCTGACCGCCGGAGATTATTTTCGCGATGGTTTTCATTCGGTTTGCTCTGTCCCGACCGTTTTTGCGAAGGCTTTCGATTGCGCCATGCAAGGTAGTTCTCCCGGGCTGAATTGGCAAATATCTTAGTCCTGAATCCAAATCCCGCCTTTCACTGGCGCCGATTTATGTCAGGTCAGGTTGTACTCTGGCCGCGAGACGATAAGTTGCGTTAAGCCATCGGGGCAATGGCAGTCTAGTTTTCGAGTCATGCGGGAAAGGTTTACAATATGCTTCTGCGCGCGCTGGGTACCGCCAATCCTTCTTTGCATGTGTCTCAGCGCGAGGCGTACGGCCACTTTTCCCGGCTCTTCCGACTGGCTCCGGACGAGGACGCTCTGTACCGCAAACTTTTACTCGACGGCCCGATTGAAGGCCGGTTCATCGGTATGGATTCGGTCGAGGAAAGTGCGGAGAGCGATCCCGACAAGCTGAACTTTCGCTTCTTGCGCCATGCTCGCGCCGCGGCCGCCGAGGCGGCTCGCCGGGCGCTTGCCCAGGCCGGAATGGAGGCGGAAAAGGTCGATGCCCTGGTGGTCAATACCTGCACTGGCTATCTGTGCCCGGGGCTGACTTCCTATGTTGCCGAGGATCTTGGTCTGAGCCGGGATGTCTTTCCCTTGGATATCATGGGCATGGGATGCGGCGGTGCGCTCCCCAACTGGCAGAGTGCGGCCGGCCTGCTGGCTTTGCCGGGGATCGAGGTTGCGCTGTCGATATCGGTGGAAATCTGCACGGCCACTCTGTTTATGGGCGACGAACCGGGACTGGTGGTCAGCAATGCGATTTTCGGGGACGGCGCGGCCGCTTCTCTGCTGGTTTCCGACCGGCATCCGCAGGCGGAAAGGGCGGGGTTGCGGGTTCTCGGCTTCGCCTCAGCCCAGGCTCCGGAGCATCGTGAACAATTGCGCTATCGCCTGCAAGGGGGGCGGCTGAAGAATCATCTTACGATCCGGGTGCCTGCCCTGAGCGCGAAGCTGGCACGCCAGGCTGTGGATCGGCTTTTGGCTTCGGCTGCCCGGCAAATCTCCGATATCCGCTGGTGGGCGATTCACGCCGGCGGCACATCGGTGCTGGACAAGGTGGGAAGGCGGCTAGCCTTGCCGGACAACGCTTTGGACTGTTCAATGCGGGTATTTCGGGAGTACGGCAACATGTCTTCGCCCTCGGTCCTTTTCGCCCTGGACAATGTGCTGCGACATGGTCGGCCGAAAGCGGGCGAGCTGGGGGTGGTTCTGGCCTTTGGCGCCGGCTTGACTGCGTTTGCCGCACTGGTCGAGTTCACGGGGGAGTCGGTCGAATGAGTTTGTCGATTCCGACAACGACGCAGGTTGTGGTGGTCGGCGCCGGGCCGGTGGGCGCGTTTCTGGCCTGTCGTCTGGCGGCTTTCGGCCTGGACATCGTGGTTTGCGATCAGCGCCGCCATCCGCCGGCCCGATCGATGGCCATCGGCATCATGCCGTCGACCCTGCAAAAATTCGCCGAACTGGGGCTGGCCGACGACCTGGTCGCGGCCGGAGTGCGCATTCGGAAGGCGGTAGTCGCCGATTCCCGGCAGGAGCTGGGAGGGCTCGACTTCTCGATCTTGCCGCCACCTTTCGACTTTATCCTGTCGCTGCCGCAAAGTGTCCTGGTCGCCAAGCTGTGGGGTCGACTCGAAAATCTGCCCGGCACGGTCTTTGCGCCCGGTTTCGAGGCGCTTGCGTTTGATTCGCGGCAAGGGCGAGTCGAGGTCGAGCTGCGTGAGATCGGGAGCGGCAAAGGGTTGCGGGTTGCCGGGCAGTGTCTGGCGATTTGCGACGGGGCGCACGGCGAGCTGGGAAGAAGCCTGGGAGGCAGGGTTTCGAAGCGCGACTATGGCTGCTCCTTTGTCATGGGCGACGCTCCGGACAACACGGAATGGGGTAGCGACGCGCACTTGTTCTTCACCCCCGACGGATCGCTGGAGTCGTTTCCGCTGCCCGGCCGACTTCGGCGCTGGGTGGCCCTGGCGCCGGACGCGCGGAAGTCCGGGGGAAAGGCCGATGCCGACGATGCCGCCGACCGCGCTCTGCTGGTGCGACGGATCGAGGAGATGGCGCGGGTCGGGGTTTCAGACCGTGATTTTCTGGAGTCGAGCCGGTTCACGCCGCGTCGGCGACTGCGCGGCCGCTTTGTCCGCGGGCGGGTGGCGCTGGCCGGGGACGCGGCCCATCTGATGAGTCCGATCGGCGGGCAGGGGATGAATGTGGGGTTGGCCGACGCCTGGCGGCTGGGCGCGGAATTGCGGGCTCTGTCGATGGCGTCGCCGGCAGCGCGGGAAGTTTGTCTGCGCACCTACGAGCGCGATCGGAAAAGAGCCTTCAGGAGAGCCTCGCGGAAGGCCGCCGCCGGCATGTGGCTGGGCACTCGCACGGGTCGCCTGGCTTCGGCTTTGCGGTCGCGACTGCTGGCCTGGGTTCTGTTGCGGGATCCGTTGAAAAAACCACTGACCAGGCTCTTTGCAATGTTGCGCGAACCCTCGTTGCGGACTCGGGGCAGGCTCGTTGATCCGGAGCGCAAACGCCGCTTGAACCTTCGGCTTTTCACGGTTGTGGCACCGCGCTACGACTTGATCACCCGGCTGCTGTCCCTGGGGCGCGACCGGGTTTGGAAAGATCGCCTGATCGGTATGCTGCCCGATCTGGAGGCGCCGGTCTGCCTGGATCTGGCCTGCGGCACCGGCGACTTGACGGTGCGGCTCGGGCAGCGCTATCCGCAGGGAAAGGTGGCTGGAATCGATCTGACCCCGGCCATGATCGAGCGCGCCCGACAACGCTTTGCGGGAAGCGGGAACCAATTGAGCTTTGAAGTCGGCGACTTGGCCAGAACCGGGCGGCCGGATGGCTCGGCGGATATCGTGGTCGGCGGCTATGCCCTGCGCAATGCCGGCGACCTGGACGAGGCGCTGGCGGAGATCTTTCGCCTGCTCAAGCCCGGCGGCCACGCAGCCTTTCTCGACTTTTCGAAGCCGCCAGGCCTGGTCGGGCGCCTGGTTCACTATCCGCTACTCAAGGCATGGGGCGGATTCTGGGGATTGCTTTTGCATGGCCGGCCGTCGGTCTATGGATATATCGCCGACAGCCTGGCCGCCTATCCGGATCGTAAACAGTTGGCCGGGCGTTTGCGGGCGGCCGGGTTTCGCCTTGAAAAAAGCCAATCGCTGTTCGGCGGTATGCTCTCCTTGATCCTGCTGTCGAAATCCTGAAACTTGAATTTTTCCGGTTCCATTTTTTTGTCGGAGCCGTTGACTGTTCCGCGATGCGCTGAAAACCAGAAAGCCCTGAATGGCTCTGCTCGGGGAGAAGGGGAAATCCTTGGTTATGGACTGGAATCGCCGCTTGACTGGAGTCGAGGAACGGATGGATCGGGACGACTGTCCGGAGGATTTGTTGCTGCGCACGGTCGGGCAGTTTGAAACCGTCAACCGCTGGCTCGCCCGCTATCGCCATATCCTGACCGCCGGGGTCTTGCGAACCATGCGCCGGGCTCCCGACCGAAGCTATCGGCTGACCGATCTCGGGGCGGGCGGCGGCGACATCGACCGCTGGCTGATCCGGCGCTGCCGACAGGCCGGACTGCGCCTTGAAATCGTCGCTCTCGACCATGACCGACGCCTGCTGCGCTATGCCGCCGCCGCCAATGCCGATTTCCCCGAGATCAGGATGGTCGAGGCCGATGTATTGGACACGGACGCCTGGCAGAACCCGGATTTTGTCTTCGCCAATCACCTGCTCCATCATTTGCCGGAGGATGTCTGCGTTGAGCTTTTGCGTCGACTCGACCGGATCGAGTTGCTGGGCTATTCGCTCGGGGATCTGTTGCGCAGTCGGTGGGCGGCCATGGCCTTTCGCTGGATGGTCTCGCCATTTTTCGGCCGCAGCTTTCTGGCCGAGGACGGATTGATCTCGATTCGTCGCGGCTTCACGCCTTCCGAACTGGTGGCGATGATCGAGCGGGCCGAGTTGCGTCGTCCGCCGCGGGTCAAGCGCCTGTGCCCCGCCCGCCTGGTGATCGAGTGCGGCTATGCCGCCGATTGACCGCAAGTGAATTCGGGAACTCGGCGGCCTGATAAGCGCCAACCGCCTGGCCGCCGGTGAGGCTCACGGTCATTTCTCCTTTTGGCGGGTGTCAAGACCTGTACGAGACGCCAACAGAACCAGCGCATCAATGACTGACGGGTTGCCGTCACGCTTGCGCCATGGATTTTAAGTTTGCATAATCAGATATATATTAAACAATATTGTCTGTGCCGCAGTTGTCCGTGGAGTGGCCTAACTCGCGTGAATCTGTCAGGTTGGAAAAAGGGAGTGCTCAGTCTATGAAAAACAAAGCTCGTCTTGAACTATGCTTGGCCGCGGCTCTGGTGGTTCTTTTGCTGTGGCCTGCGGCTTCCGGTTTGGCGTATGATGATCCGGGAGCGTTGGAAACGCGGATTCTGTTCACGGCGCGAGTCGCCAATCCGGCTCGGGACAGAGGCAATTTTCAGGTTTTCTCGATTCGTCCCGATGGCGGCGACCTGCAACGAATTACCCAGGGCGAATTGGATGATTGCGATCCTGACTGGGCCGGCGGTCCGGTCGTTTTCGAGCGGGGCGACTGGCGCAAGTCCGAGCCCGGCTGAAAGAACTGGCTCCCGATATAGGAGATGATTTTATAAAAGCAAAGCGGAGGAATGACCCGCTCTACAACCATCAATCCCGCTGAACATCGCCGAGGGCAACGGCAAGGGCGCAAAAGCCGACCGGCGTCATTTCTTCGAGATCGCTCGCGGGTCGGCCATGGAGTGTGCGGCAATCCAGGAAGGTCTCGAATTTTCTTCGGGTTTTGATTGACAGCGACGTTTCCCGGCGCATATTGACATTTCGCGAAAACTTCGTAGATTTCATAGAAACAAGATAGAAGCGAAGCTGGAGGCGGCAATGGCGGTCACCCAAAAGCAGATAGCCGATAGACTAGGCATTTCACAGCGCTCGGTCTCGGGCGCCTTGTCCAACAACAACCGGATCGGGCCGGAGCTGAAGGCGAGGGTGCTGAACATGGCCCGGGAAATGGGCTACCGCGCCCACAGCGCCGCTCGCGCCACCAAAACCGGCAACAATCTTTCGCTGGGGCTGATTTTCCACAGCCAGCAGCACTTCTTCTCCAGAGACCTGCTCAAGATGGTGGCCGAGGAAACCGAACAGTCGGGGATGAATCTGCTCGTCGCCATGGTGCCCGGCGAGCAGTTGCATAGCCTGAAGACGCCGCTTGAGGCGAAGATGTTCACCGAACACTGCGTCGATGGCTTTCTTGTCAATACCGCCCGCCAGATGCCGGCTGCGCTGCTGGCCTCGATCCGTGAGCAGAACATCCCGGCGGTCTGGATCGAGACGGTGGCGGAATACGACTGTGTGTATGCCGATGAATACGGCGGCGGTCGCCGGGCGGTTGAAATCCTTCATGAACTTGGCCATCGGCGCATCGACTTCGCCACTTTCATGTCACCGGCCATCATCTACGAGTCGGCGGAGTTCCTGGGCACCCATGTCGATATCGACCGCGAGGCGGGCTATCGCCAAGCCATGCTGGAGCTGGGCTTGCAACCGAAAATACGGGCGGGGAATTATTCTTCCAAATTCTTTCAGCCCGAACTCGATCAAGGGCAACGCCTGCGCTGGGCGACCGAGCTGCTGCATGACGCAGCGGAACGCCCAACCGCCCTGGTCTGCCGGGGCTCGATGGAGGCGGCACCCCTGTTCGCCGCCGCCTTGAAACTCGATCTGGAGGTGCCGGGCGACCTTTCCATTGTCTGCCTGGCCGACGAGGTGCCGAATCTGGTCGGCCGCCCGATCTCCACCCTGATCACCCCTTTCGCCGCAGTGGGGCGGGAAGCGGTTCGCATGCTGACCGAAAGAATTAAACATCCCGATCATCCCCTGCCCAGCATCGGCATTCCCTATGAAACAATCAGCGGCGATACCATCGCGCCACCGCGAGCCGACCAGCAACCGGCCTCGGGTACCGGCTGGACGTCCCCGCGCTGTTCCCGCTATTCGGTTTCGCTGGAATCCGTGGCGATACCGGTCTATGAAACACCCGAGGCCGCGATTGTCCGCCCCCTGCTGACCGGCCCCGGCCAGTTGATGGTGGGCGCTGGCACGAAAGTCGGGAAGGCCGTGGTTCGTCCGCTGGCCCGCGGAATACAGCCGAAAATCGATCCGGCGGGGGTCGCTCTAACCATTCCGGGGCCGGGCTGGTACGCGCTGGAAATCAATGACGACCTCAAGTATCCTTTATTGATTCTGGCCGACCGGCCGGTGGCTCCGCCGACCGGGGAGGGCGTGGTCAGTCTCGGACCGGGATGCCACCAGGCCGCCGACCTCGACCTGCGCGACGGGCAGACTCTTTATCTCGATCATCAGGCCTGGATCCGCGGCGGCCTGCGCCTGAAGGGGTTGAACAACGTCCGCATTCTCGGCACCGGCGTGATCGACGGCATTTTCCCCGATCAAAACAGTGAATCGCGATTGGTGATAGAGGACTGTCAGAATATCGAGGTGGTCGGCCCCACCCTGATCGGACATGAAAAGTGGAGCTGCATCGTGCGCCGCAGTGAGGATGTGAAGCTGGAGCGCTTGAAAGTCGTCGGCAGCGGCAAGTGCAGCGATGGCATCGACATCGACGGCAGCTCCCGGGTGCGCGTGGAAAACTGCTTCGTCAAGAGCGACGACGACTGCCTGTGCATCAAGGCCACGCCCAAAGCGGAGGGACGCTCGGTCGAGGACGTCGAGTTCGCCGACTGCATCCTGTGGAAGGGGCCTTCCGGGAATGGGATTGAAATGGGCTATGAATCGCAGTGCGAGAGCTTTCGCGAGATCGCCTTTCGCCGGATCACCCTGCTGCACGCCATGGACAAGCCGGACGGCGCCTGGGCCGACCGCCAGGCGGCGCTGTCCATCCACATCACCCACGACGCGGCGGTCCGCAATGTTCTGTACGAGGATATTGTGGTCGAAGACTGCCGCACCCCGAAGGCGATTCAGTTCACGACCTTCCACTACTACCGCGAACACGGCTGGTTCAGTCCCGCCGACCGGCTTGCCCGGGGCAGCATCGGCGAGGTTCGCCTGCGCAACGTGCAATTCCTGGCGGTTCGGCATCCGCGTATTCATATCGAGGGCTTCAATTCCCCCGCGGACATTGCCAGCGTGTCTTTTCGGAATGTGACATTCGAAGGCGTCCAGGCCCAAGATTTTCCGGGTCTGGTGTTTGAAAAAGCCAATGCCGCAAACTTTTCCTGGGAATAAATTTGAATTCAAAATCAAATATTCTATGCAGAGCAGCGATAAACCCTTGGGCAATTTTTCTGTGGTTCGATGGTTGAATCCCGTTGCCGAAGCGATGGAGTTGCGTGTTCACGGTCAGATCACGACCGAGATTACCGATGATTTTGGTGGGCGTTATGATTTGCAGACATATCTCGCTCACTATGATGCTGCGACAGACTCTTGGAACGAATTGTTGAATTTTAATACATCGCGTGGAAGTAGCGACGCCCCAGTGTTTAAAACAGAGACGATTGATGAGACATTTTGGGTTGGTGCTGGCGATATGATCGTCCTGACCAACGGTGAGTTTCCGACTATACGCGATCAACGAGTATTTTTCAAAACCCATGACGACCAGTTGTTCTTTACTCCGGTTGAAGTCATCCCCGAGCCTTCGACTTTGGTCCTGCTCGGTCTGGGCGGACTGCTGCTGCTCAAGCGGCGTCGGGGGTGAGATAAAGGTTCGGAGGTTTTTGGGGGTTCGGGGGGCCTCAGTCAATAATGGCTGAGCGCAGTAACTTGATAAGGGTGATGCAGGCTGTGAGGTGGTGGCGGACAACCCCCGGACGGAAGTGCCGAAGCCTATCCCGATGCTTCGCCGTGAACCCATAGTAGCGACGGCGTCCCCGCTGTCGCAAGCAATGGTCGGCGAGACCTGACCACTGGCAAGACAGTGGAATCAGGCAGGCTGCCGACCCTACTATATCGTACGGTTGAAGCCTGGACTCTGATAATCATGCCCTTTTCGCATATTATGTTTTTGTGGCTGCAAAATTGAGAGGATCACATGAAAAGACGTCAATTCACCCTGATCGAGCTTCTGGTGATCATTGCCATCATCGCGATTCTGGCCAGTCTGCTGCTGCCCGCCTTGAATCGGGCGCGCAGCGTGGCCCGGGAGGTCGGATGCAAGTCCAATCTGCGCCAAATTGGCTTGTGGGGGACGATATACGCGCTTGACAACAACGACATTCTGCCGCACAACGGCAACCCGGACGGGGGCGCTATTTTTGCCCAGGGATACGAGAATCTCGGCAGCAAAAGGCGCTGGTCAAGTTTGTTGACCGATCCGCAGTTCGGCCACGACGAACGCCATGCCTATAATTGTCCGCAGGCCGATATCAGTGTCCGAGGCAGTGGTTTGACCCTCTATCGCTGGCGGCCTTTTGAATTGAATGAAAGACTGGGGGCGCACAAGGACAGGACGCCCGGCAGTCGTCCGACCACCGCCTTGCTGAATTCCGAGCAGTTCTGGTTCGGCGAGGCGGCCGGCCATATCGATTCGGGCGGCTCCCGGTACAACGGCGGTTTTCAGAACTGGCTGCGGGCCGATGCCAGCCGCGATCCGGCAACCATCGGCGCCATGTCGTATGAAATATGCTGGAACTGGCGGCCGCAGTTCGCCAACAATCATCCTCGGGACAAGGCTAATTTCATTATGGGGGACCTGCGGGCCGAAAGCAAATCCTACGATGATGTCAGTTCAATGACAGTCGAACAACTTCGCGGCTGGACTCGGGGACGATGAGAATTTTTACAACCGCTTCGCTTGAGGAAGACAGAGGGGGAGAATTAACCGCAAAGGGGCGGGGGAAGAACCACGAATGGACACGAATTAACACGAATGGGGCAAAGGAACAGGGGATCGTGTGTCCACGAAATATGCGAAATAATGCAAAAATGGAGCAGGGGAGCAATGATTATATGACAAGATTATTATACGACAGGATTATTGAAAAAATGCTCCCTGTCCCCCTAATTATCCTGTCAAAAAACTGTTCCCCATTGATGGACACTGATTAAGTCAGAAGGCCATGAATCGGCGAAGTTTGAGTTCACGGCTTTAGCGTGGTCCGACCCCCCGCTTTAGCGCTGGCCACTCCCCCAGCCATCGGGTCATCAAGTCATCGGGTCATTCGGAGTCACGAGGTCAAGAAATTTTTACAACCGCATTCGCAATCGCGCAAGGAAACAACGAACCAGGGAGATATTACATGTTACACAACCTTGAAAATTGTATGAACCCGTTTCAGAAGAGAAAAGCCGCAGTGCGATGGGGTGGCTGTTTAGTGGCCTGGGCGACGCTGTTGTTTGCCAATTCTGTTCTTTCGGTGGCTGCGGCCTCCGAGGTGGTTTATCGCGAGACTTTCAACCACGGGCGGACGGTCGAGGATGTCGGCTGGCGCTTGCATATCAACGCGGACGCCCAGGATCAGAGCGACCGCAGCGCGATCGCCCTCGCGGAAGGCAAACCCACTGATTTGCCGGGCATTCGCTCGGGAGGTCCGGGGGATGAACTGTTCCGGGGGCATCTCTACACCCAGGCCGGCAGTTCTTTTCTCCTCTTCACCGAGGAAGTCCGGGCCGTGGGCGTGGAAGAGATATCTTTTTACATGATGCTGGACAGCACCGAAGACCGGGCGCGGGTGGCCATTCGTCAAAACGGTCAGTGGTATGTGTCCGCTCAAACCTTCAGCCATGATGCGCTGCCGGAACAACGCGGCATGCCCGACGGCGAAAGGGCGGTGGTGGATTTCGCGTCCGCCCGCTGGCTGCCGCTGGAGTTTGAAGCGGGTTCGCGGCGCCGGGGCACGGGTAAATTGGTGTTTGACCTTGAAAACGCCCCTGTTGCGTTGGAAAAAGCCACCATCGACGCCGCCGGTATATTTATGGACTCGCGTTCCGGCCGCCCCAGGTTCGACACCTTTGAAGTCGTGGCCGAACGCTTCGACGCCACCGTGGAGATGAGGGCGAGGGAGCTGTTGCACCACTATCATCCAGGCGCGTATCAGGCCCCCGAGGAAAACCAGTCCGAGCGCTGGGAAAAGATGTCGCAGGCGCTCCTGGCGCGCGGGCCGCGTCCGAATGTCGAGGCCTGGCAGCCGGAATTGGAGGAGGAGGTTCTCGGACGCGACGGGCGGGTGTTCTATGTGCATCCCGACCTGGGCGACGATGCGAACGACGGGAATTCCTCCGCCGCCGCCTTCGCCTCGATCCAGCACGCCATCAGCCGTCTTGAGGCGGGTGACACCCTGGTGTTCGGCCCCGGGGTTTATTACATCCGGGAATTGAACATCCGCAATATGGCGGGAACCGAAGACCGTCCCATCTACCTGCGGGCCGAACCGCGGGGAGAAGCGGTGTTCTCGCAAGCGTGGCCGGACGCGGCCGAAGGATTGGTCGAGTGGACGGACGAGGGAAATGGTCTCTATTCCGCCCCCTATCCCACCCGCAGCGCCGGCGAGGACCAGCGTGGATTCGGCGGATTCCGGGACGACGGGGACACCCCGTGGTTTCTTTTTGGGCTCCGGTCGCTGGAAGACCTCCTGTCGGATGGACTGCCCATGCGCTGGGACCGGTTCAGACCCAACGATCCCATGCCGGCCCCGGACTACGGATTCGCGTTGGACAGCGGACGCGCCTGGATCAAACTTCCCAACGGTCTTGACCCCAATGGTCGCAAGATCACGATCAACAGTCATCCCGGCAGCGGCCCCATGATCTGGGTGGAAAACTCCCCCCACTTGATCTGGGACGGGCTGGTGTTCCGGGGGGCGGGGAGCCGCGCGCACCGAAGCGACCGGAACAGCCCCCATCAGGTGTTCCGGAATATCGTGGTCGAATGGTGCCGCAACGGGTTCCAACCCGATTCGCATACCCTGGTGGAATGGTGTGAATACACCTTCCCCGGCTACAAGCGCTATGCTGACGAACTCGAGAAGCTCGTGGCGGACGCCGGCTATCGAACCATCAATCCCATGTTCGGGTTGGTGAAAGGGCCCTATCACGGTGCGCTGACCGAGGGACATCTGGCCGCGCGCCCGTGGAGCGGCCGACCCTACGAAGAGATGCGCTGGCAACCGCCCACCGGCATGACCCTGCGTCACTGCCTGTTCTATGAAACCTTCGACGGCTGGAACATGGGCTGGCAGAACTCGCGCAGCTACGGCAGTGTGTATATGTATCAGTACGACAACGCCGTGGAACTGGACGCCGGACCGACCCCGGTGCGCAACATCCATTTCCACGACAACCTGATTCTGGCAGGCCACTACGGGACCATCTCACAGTTCATGCCGGTCAGCCTGGACCGGATAGAGGAACCCCTGGGCCCTCAGTATCTTTACCGCAACGTGATCGTCGGTTACCACAACCACGCCTGGCGGCCCTGGTCGGTCAGCAAGTTCTGGGCGCCGAAAAACGACGGCATCTACTGGTTCCACAATCTGGTGTGGATGAAAAGCGGCGGCTTGGTCTGGCAGCGCGGCCACGACGCCGAGGCCGAGGAGAGCCATGGCAATATGCACTGGCTCAACAACATCATTGTGTTCGAGGAGGGGATCACCCACCAAAACAATCCCGAGCGCTATATCGCCGACGGCAACGCGTTTGTCTCGCCCGAGCCGCGTGAAGGAATTATCGGCGAAAACGGTCTCCATTTCGAGGCCATGGATTCTTTGCGCCTCAAGGCGCCCGACGCGCTCGACCTGCGCCCCGGGGCGGACAGCCCCCTGGTCGGCGCGGCCGTTCCCCTGCCCGAAAAACTTCGTGAATACCACCAATCGGAAACCATTGGACCGTTCGAACCGGGTACGGAGTTGGGCGAAGACTGGCCCAGGCCCCGCAGGCGTGTGTTTAATACCGCCCTGCCTGAGAAGCTGGCAGGGCATCGTGCGGATCCGGTTCTCAAGGAGATCGATGTCGTTCGATAACGTGCAGGTGATGATCAAAGAAATGAAACGGCACACGGGAATCATACAGTGACTTGTGATCGAACATCAAAAGTGACCATCCAACGGGATTCGGACCACCCGGTTCTGGAGTACGCGGTTGGCGAACTGAAATGGATACTTGAGGACACGACATCGTTGCAATTGGCCGACAACGCGGACCGGCCGGACATCGTCTTCCATCTCGGCACCTCGCCTGACCTGCCGCCCGCCGCCTTCGAGCTGGCCGCGGTGGCGGGCGGCGGCGGCGAGACCCGCGAGGTGTTTCTCAAAGGACAGGACGCGGCCGCGACCCTGGCCGCGGTCTATACTTTTCTGGAAAGCGCCGGAGTCTATTTCGACATTGCAGGTCCGCGGCTGCCGGAAATCCTGGATCTGGACCGCGCGTTGACCAAGGCGGGGGAGGGGTGGCGCGTGATTCCCGCGGTCCGGAAACGCGGCATCCGCCAGCACATCAACTTCCCGATGGACATTTCCTCGTACACCTTGTCGGAGGCCTGTGAGTACATCCGCAACCTCGCCCGTTTGCGGTTCAACCATATCACCTTCCACAGCTACGCCCGTCAGTGGTACGCCTGCGCGCTTTCCACCGGCGAACTCCTGGCGAACAGGTGTTTTTACGGTGTCCGCTACGATGTTCCCGATGATACCGTGGTCGGCCCCGCCCTGCGCAACCGTCAGGTTTTCTGCATACCCGAGCTGGAGCCGGTGTATGACCGGCCGGAGGAACTCAGCCGCGGGGCCATCGCCTGGTTGCGCGGCCTGATGGCGGAGGCGGCCCGCGCGGGCATGCATGTACAATTTTCTCTTGAAGCGCCCCGCGGCACGATCCTTGACGGGGTCATCGCCTGTGAAGCGGTGCTGGACGCCTATCCCGACATCCACACCCTTGAACTGATCACTCCGGAAAACAAGCACCAAACCGAAAGCCATCTCGAACACTATCTCTCGATCCTCGCGACCTTGCGGGCCGACAGAGCGAGCCTGCCCGCCCTGGCGGTGGGCATCTACGAAACCGGCCCGGAACACCTGCGCCTTGGCCTGGAGTTTCTTCGCAAGAACTGTCCGCCGGACATCGAATGGTCCTTTTTGCCGTCCCACGGCGGGAGGGCGGCGGTGGAGAACATGCGGGAATTGGGACTCATTCCCGATGAATGGGAACGATCCATGTTTTATTCCTGGATTGAATTCGACGGATTGATGTACAATCAGCAGAATTCGCTGCTCGCCTCGCAACAGGCCGTCGAATTGGCCTTGAACGAAGGCGGCGGCGGGAGCGTGGCGGGGCTGAGCTTCAATCACTGGCGCACCATGGAGAACCGGGCGGCCATCAACTACGCGGCTCGGGTGTGTATCGATCACACCCTTACGCCGGGCGATTTCTGCCGCGAATACGGGGCGGCCTACACCATCGGTAAACTGGACAGTCTTACCAAGGGAATGACGGTGCTTGACGAGACCGATGCCTACTGTCGCGACCGTCTATTCAACATCGGCTTCTGCCATTTGAGCTGCTGGCGAAACAAGCCGGGGCTGGGGTGGACCCGCAAGTTCACTCTTCCGAACCTGGAAGAGGCCTGTTGCCGGCTTGACGGGGCGAAGTCGCTGTTGGCCGAGGCACTGGCCGCCACCGCCACTGTTTCCGGGCGGCAGCTCCTGCGGTTCCTGATCAATCGGATCGAATGCACGATCCTCCATTTCCAAGTGATTGCCGCCTTGGTCGAACTGCATCCCGTCTGTGAGGATGCGCGGCCCGAAAAGATCGATGCGGATGGGCGGAAACGTGTGCGCACACAATGCGACCTCGCCCGGGTTCTGGCGGGCCAGTACCTGAAACATCATGCCGACATGCTGCCGGACAGAGGGTGCGAGGGAACCTTGGTCAACTACCACGACACCCTTCCCGTCTACATTGAACACGTCAGGAATTATTTTCTGGAAAGGGAGGACGTTTCGCTTTATCCCGAGACGCAGGAGGACGACCATCCCCCCGCGCCTGAGGGTGTGCATGCGGCTATGGTTGAACAAGCCGACCGCACGTCATCCCGCTAAGCCAATATCTTCACGAGTGCCAGCACCACCATAAAATCGGTTCTCCCCTTTATTGAATTCAGCAAAATCAAGCGGATGGGCATCCGAACGCATATGTCTTGAATCTCGGCCGACTGACTGTCGGCGCGCATGATTAAGCAATATGCATTTCCAATGCAGCCGTCTGCCGTTCGGCGCGCGCAATTTTGTTGACCTGGAAGCGGGAACCGAAAACCGCGCAAAAATAAAAGCCTATGCGCAACTACCCGGCATAGCCATCGGGGTGGGATTGCCTCCAGCGCCAGGCGGATTCGACGATTGCGCGGATGTCGTCGAAGCCGGGCTGCCAGCCCAGCAGGTCGCGAGCCCGGGTCGAGTCGCTGATCAGGCGGTCGGGGTCGCCGGGGCGGCGCGGCGCCATTTCGACCGGAATCTCGCGGCCGGTCACTTCCCGAGCCACTTCGACGATCTGGCGCACGCTGTAGCCGCTGCCCGAGCCCAGGTTGAAGGCGCCGGTCTGCGAACTGCGCAGGGCGAGCCAGTGGGCTTCGGCCAAGTCCACAACATGGATATAGTCGCGCACACAGGTGCCGTCCGGTGTGTCGTAGTCGTCGCCGAAGATCGAAATGGCCGGTCGCCGGCCGGCTGCGGTTTGCAGAATCAGGGGAACCAGGTGGGTTTCCGGATGATGATCCTCGCCGTGTTCCGCGGTGGCGCCGGCCGCATTGAAATAGCGCAGAGCCACATATTCCAGGCCGTGAATCCGACGGTACCAGTCCATTACCCTTTCGAACATCAGCTTTGATTCGCCGTACGGATTGATCGGCCTGGTGGGGGAGTTCTCCGGAATCGGGATCTGCGCGGGATTGCCGTAGACGGCGGCGGTGCTGGAGAATACGATCTTCGGAATTCCATGGGCGACCAGAGCGTCGAGTGCGGTCAGACCGCGAGCCAGATTGTTGCGGAAGTAGCGCCCGGGATCCTGCATCGACTCCCCGGCCTCGATGAAGGCCGCGAAATGAATCACACCCGAAAAGTTGCCGCCGGCCAGAACGCGGTCGAGCGCAGTCCGGTCTTCCAGATCGCCCTGGACAAACTCGACGCGCGGATCAACCGCCTGCCGATGCCCCTTGACCAGAGAGTCGAAAACCGTCACGCGGCAGCCGTGGCTCAAAAGAATTTCGACACAGCAACTGCCGATATAGCCGGCTCCGCCGAGTACCAGAACATTCATGTTTCTCAACCTTGATACAGCGGCCTATGCCTGTTTGATGATTTCGCAGATTCGGTCGATCTCCGCATCCTGCAAATAGGGGTGGAAGGGGAGGGCGAAGATTCGGCGCGATGCCGCCTCGGCAACCGGAAAGTCGCCCGGCCTGCCGCCAAGATCGGCAAAGGCGTCCAAAAGATGCATGGGTTTGGCGTAGTAGACGGCGGTCGGCACATCGGCCTCCCTCAAGGCCGCTTGAATTTCAGCGCGCCGGTCGCTTTCAATGCAGAACTGGGCGAAGACCGAAACACATTCCCCGGGAACGCAGGGCAGTTTCACGGGAGCCTCGGCAAGCTGTTCGAAATAGCGTGCGGCCACCCGCTGGCGCTGCTTGATTTCGTCTTCGTAAATGCGTAGCTTCTCAAGTACAATCGCGGCTTGCAGGGTGTCCATGCGTGCGTTCAGTCCGATTCGCACGTTGTTGTAGCGGTCGTCGCCCTGGCCGTGGATTCGGATTGAGCGCATGATCTCGCAGAGCCCGGGGTCGTCGGTGAACACGGCGCCGCCGTCGCCGTAGCAGCCCAGCGGCTTGGCCGGGAAGAAGCTGGTGGCGCCGACCGGCGCCAGGGATGGGGCTCTCTCTCCCCGGTAGGTGGCGCCGAAGGCCTGGGCCGCGTCCTGGATCAGCAAAAGGCTGTAGTCGTCGGCGATCTGGTTCAGCTCCCGGTAGTCGGCGCAGGTTCCGAACAGGTCGACCGCGATGACCGCCTTCGGCTTCAGCCTGCCGGCTTGAACAACCCTCTCGATCGCCTGGCGCAATGCGCTCGGGTCAAGGTTGTAGGTGTCGGGGCGGATATCGGCGAACACCGGAGTGGCGCCGGCCAGGGCGACAACCTCCGGGCTGGCGAAAAAGGTGAACGGAGTGGTGAACACGGCATCGCCGGGCCCGACTTTGGCGGCCATCAGCGGCATCAGCAGGGCATCGGTGCCGCTGGAGCAGCAGATGCAGTGGGCAGACCCGACAAACTCGGCCAGGCGCGCCTCCAGCTCCGCGATTTCCGGCCCCATGATATACTGACCGTGCTCAAGCACACGCGATATCGCCTGCTCGATTCCGGGTTGAATACGGGAATACTGGCTTTTAAGATCGATAAACTGCATGGTTCGCCTTTTTTGAAATAATCGTTTGAACAATGGCCGCCAACAAACATCTCTGAAGCTGCATGAATCGGCCGGGTCAGGCGACGGGCAGAGTTATCCGCCGACCGGTCTTGCCCGATTCATAGATCGCCAGGATAAGCTCCAGGCTCTTGCGGCCGGCGCGGCCGTCGGTATTGGCCTCGGCCTGCCCCTTTAGAGTCCTGATGACATTGCGATAGTAGGCGGTGTGGCCGAAACCGTAGACGTTCGGCGGTTCGTAGTCGGCGGCCCGCACTTCGTGGTCGCCCTCGGCCTGATCGGCAAATTCCCAGCTCTCGACTCGATTCAGGGCGACCCCGCCGATCTTGACAGTGCCGTTTTCGCCGAGTACGGTCAGCGATCCTTCCCGGTCTTTGGGAAAGGTCAGCATCGACACGTTGAGAGAGCCGATGGCGCCGTTGCGAAACATGAGAATCGCCGAGCCGCTGTCTTCGGCTTCTATCTTCCTGGCCTGGGTGGCGGTGATTGCGCATACACTTTCGACTTCCCCGAAAAGCCATTGCGCGGCATCGACATAATGACTGGCCTGATTCATGAAGGCGCCGCCGTCGTACTGCCAGGTGCCGCGCCAGGAAGCCTGGTCGTAATAGCTTTGCGGGCGCTGCCAGAAAACATTGATGTAGATTCCGTAAAGCCGGCCGAAACGACCTTGCTCCAGAGCCTTTTTCAATAGCTGCATCGGTCGGTTCAGGCGGTTTTGTTTGACCACGAAAAGATGGACTTTGCGGCGGTCGCATTCCGCAATCAGACGGTCGCCGTCGGCAATCCGGATGGCCATGGGTTTTTCCGTAATCACATTGATCTTTCTAATCGCCGCCGCGATCCCGTGTTCGGGGTGCATTCCGGAGGGGGTGCAGATCGATATGGCATCCAAGTCTTCCCGGTCAAGCATGGCCTGATAGTCGAGATAGCCGGTGGCGCCGGTCTGTTCGACAGCAGCTTGCAGCCGGCCTTCGTGGATATCGCATGCGGCAGTCAGAACACAGTCTTCGGGAAAGGCCTGGAATGCGCGAAAATGGTTTCTCGAGACGCGGCCGCAACCCACCAGGCCGAAACGAATTTTGTCGGAATTTCGAATTGTCATTGTCATTGTCAGGTCTAATCTTCCTCCCCCGTGGCATAGCCTGAATCAGTCAGGATAGGGGTGTTTATTGTTATTGTGCCTTTCAGGCGGATAATATCAATGTCATTGACAACATAATTTGCAAAACCGCAAAATCAAAGTAAATTTGCATCTCAGAAAATAAAGTATATATTATTTTCTTTAGGCAGGCATACTTTAAGCCAAAACAACAACAGGAGAAAAATTGACAATGAGTCCGAAAACAAAGACCAACAGCCGCGAAGAATTTCTGAAGATGGCAACCGATCGCCGTCGCTATCGCAGTCTAAGCATGGAGGATCTTCTGGGTTTGCGTGACTTGATCGACGAAATGATCGTCAAGAATCGCCAGCAAGAGGTCGAGAAGATGAAGAAGGAAAGAGAATTGCTCGACCAGAAAATCGCCGAATTGAGCCATTGAGGACGACCGGCTTTGGGCGGTCTTCTTCGAGAAACGTAAAACGACGGATATTTTTGCGGGAATATTTCCTCTTGGCTGGAGACAACCGGCAGAAGGGGGGCAATGTATTCCCGCAAAAATTCCGTCGTTTTTTTTGCCTTTGCCCCAGTCAGATGCCGAGCATGATCTTCACCGTGGTAAAGTAGATCAGCAGCCCGGTTATGTCGACGGCGGTAGTCAGTGCCGGACTGGCGACCACTGCCGGATCCAGCTTCAGGCGGGCGGCGCCCAAGGGCAGCATGGCGCCCAGCAGGGTGCTGCTGACCACTTGCAGGCCAAGCGCCACACTGACCGCCAAGCCCACGTCGAAGGCGGAAAAGCCTTCGGCTATTCCCTGCGAGGAGCCCGCAAAAAACAGAACCCGCCCGAAGGCGATGATCGAAAGCACCACTCCGATCGGGATCGCGACTCGCAGCTCTTTCCACAACACCTTCAGAATATCGCCGGCGGTGATTTCCTGAATTGCCAGGGCGCGCACCACCAGGGTAGCCGCCTGGCTGCCGGTGTTGCCGCCGGTGTCGGCCAGCATCGGAATAAAAGTGGCCAGAATCGCGAACTGCATAAGCACGTCCTCGAAGCTGTGAATGATATATCCCGAGATCAAGCCGAACATCGCCAGAATCATCACCCAGACCACGCGGTTCTTGAAGTGGGCTGAAACCGGAGTCCGCAAGTAGGCTCTCGGCTCGTGCGAGCCGCGGATCGCCATCAGTTTCTCCAAGTCCTCGGTCTGCTCCTGGGTGATGATGTCCAAAGCATCGTCGTGGGTGATGATGCCGACCAGCACATCCTGCTCGTTGACTACCGGCAGCGCGATGAAGTCGTATTTCTGAATCTGCCGGGCGGCTTTTTCCTGGTCGTCGCTGACCCGGGCGAAAATCGTCTCGCGATTCATGATTTCCTCGATTCGGGTGCCGGCGCGGGCCAGGATCAAGTCGCGCAAAGAGACAAAGCCGATCAGCCGGCGCTGTTCATCCACGACATAGGCATAGTAGATGGTTTCCTTGTTCGGCGCTTCGAGGCGCAGGCGGTTGATCGCCTCTTCGGCCGTGAACTGGGGGGAGAGTGTGCAGTAGTCGGAAGACATCACCGAACCGGCCGTGCCTTCCTCGTAGGCGGAAAGCCGCCGGATGTCCTCGCGCTCCGCCCAGGCGAGAGCCGGCAGCACCAGGTCGCGGCGGTCTTCCGGAATCCGCTTGAGCAGGTCGACCCGGTCGTCGGAGGACATCTCAACCACCAGCTTGGTCAATTCGTCGCGACTCAGCGTTTCCGCCAAGTCGGCTTGCAGGCCTTCTTCAAGGTGGGCGAAAATTTTGGAGCGAGCCTGAGCCGGCTCGACTTGCGAGAGCAGGGGCCAGATGTCCTCCTCGTCCAGTCGGGAGAGAAACTCGGCGGCGTCGCTGGGGTGGACTTCCAGGCAGTGTTCGAGCGCCTGCCGGGGGTGGTGCTTGGCAAATTCGCGGGGATCTTCGATTCTCAATTGATCGAGCATGGCGGGTAGCCTCCATAAAGTTTGAATGACGACTGCGGAACAGTGCCGAAGGCGTTTGCGGAGGTTGCCCGAGGAGAGAAACTTGTCAGGCTGTGACAATTGTCAAGGAGCGACCCCGAAACAACCGGCGGCACGATCTTGGCCCGGGTTCCTCGGGTTCGGCGAGGAGAATGGCTGAAACCATTTTTTCGGCTCCTTGGTTTGTGGTGAAAATTGCGGTTCGACTCAAAAGAAAAGATAATGTAGCTTGAAAATGTATAATCGCAAGGTTCCGGAACCTGTCGTATATCTGTGTAATCTGTGGTTAACAATCCGACTGGGCCGTTCCGTAAAGGTCGTAGGCATCGGCTCGTTCGATTTCTACCTCCACAATCCCGCGTGACAAACAGTCTGCGCCGCCGCTGAAAAATACCAGCCCGTCGACTTCCGGAGCATCGGCGGCAGTGCGTCCGCGCCACATGCCATCCTGGTTCAGGCCTTCAGCCAGAACCGACATTCTGGCACCAATTAGTGCGCGGTTTTGCGCGGCGCTGATCGCCTGTTGCTCGCTTAGCAAGAGATTTTTCCTTTCTTCCGCCGCGGCCGGAGCAACGGAGGGCAGCGACAGCCTGGCGGCGCCGGTTCCCGGCTCCGCAGAAAAGGTGAAGACGCCAACATGCCTGAATCGATATTCCCGCACCAAGTCGAGGAGCTTGGCGAAAGCGGCTTCGGTTTCCCCCGGGTAGCCGACGATAAAAGTGGTGCGCACGGCGATCTCCGGGAAATCGCTCCTGATCTCGTCCAGCAAGCGGCGCGTGGCCGCTTCACCCATGCCGCGCCCCATGTTGCGCAATATCCCGTCGTCTATATGCTGCAGCGGCATGTCGAGATAGGGCAGGGTGGCACCGTTTTCATTAAGCCTGGCGAAAAGCTCGCGGCCGACATGCCGAGGATGAGTGTAGAGCAGGCGCAGCCAGAAATCACTCTTTATCTTTTCGCATTCGTCGAGCAGACGGACCAGTCCGTCCGCTTCGCCGCGATCACGACCGTAGGCGGTTACATCCTGCCCGATAAAGTTCAGTTCGCGCACTCCGTTTGCCAGTAGGTTTTCGCATTCGGTCAAAACCGATGTCATGCTTCGGCTGCGCAAACGCCCGCGAATCGACGGTATCGAGCAGAAACGGCAACCGTGGTCGCAGCCCTCGGCAATTTTGACATAGGCAAAGGTTGAAGGGGTCAGTTGCAGACGCGCCGCCGTGTGGTCGTAAAGATATTGCGATTCGGCAAAATCTTCGTTGCGGGTTCGAGTTTGTTCCGTCTGCCTGTCTAGGTCAGCCAGAATTTCGGCGATCGCCGGAACATCGTCCAGCCCCACCAGCAAGTCGATGTCCGGGAACCTTGAGCGCAGTTCCTCGCCTCGCTGTTGTGGCCAGCAGCCGCCGACCACCAGTTTGCGCCCCGGCTTGGCCTTGCGCCAGGCCGCCGCATCTTCGATCGCCTGACGGGATTCGGAGCGGGCGTCCTGGATAAAGCTGCATGTGTTGATCAGCATGATGTCGGCCGCCTCTTCAATATTGGTCAGCAGAAAGCCGGCACTCGCCAACTGTCCGCACATGACCTCGGTGTCAACCAGGTTCTTGGCGCAGCCAAGGCTGACAATCAGTATCTTTTTCGGTTGTGCCATGGTTCCTTGGTACCCTGTTTTGGCTTGGATGAATCGATAATCGTCGATTTTCGGCTTGCGATTCCGAATAGTTCCGTCATATTATCCTTGTTAATGTAAATTGTACTTGCGAAAATTCAGGCGCATCCGTAGCTCAGTTGGCAGAGCAGCTGACTCTTAATCAGCGGGTCGTAGGTTCGAGCCCTACCGGATGTACCATTCACAAGACAAAGCCCGCCAGTAGGTTATGACACTTACGGCGGGCTTCTTCTCTGGCGGTGATTTCGCTCTATCTAACCTATATCTAACCGTTGGCGGGATTTCGGCTGGTTTCCCGGTCGTTCACGGCAAAACGACTGGATGACGCAATGACACGATGCCCCATCAGTGTTGATCAGTGGTTGATGTTACCTGCCCCCCACTTTCCCCCCGACCCACGGAACCTCCGAACCTCTACAGCAGCTCGGGGTTGAGCCGCCAGGCGGCAAAGGCGAGGGCGGCGGCAAAGGAAACCCAGGCCAGATAGGGAAGCAGAAGGAGACCGGCCCAGGGATGGAGGCGCGAGAACGCCCTGGCATTGGCCACGATCAACAGCCACAGAACAATGATTTCCAGAAAGGCCAGTCCCCCCAGGCGCCAGGCGAAGAACAGCCAAGTCCACAACCCATTGGCCGCCAGTTGCGCCAGAAACAAAGCCCAGACCGCCGGGTGGCTGCGCCAGCCCCCCTTGCGCCAGACCAGCCAGGCTGAGATGGCGATCAGGAGATAGAGAACCGTCCAAACCGGACCGAAGAGCCAGCCTGGCGGCGCCCAGGCGGGAAGGACGAGCCGG
>SLSR01000131.1 GCA_007130365.1 Lentisphaeria bacterium | reverse complement strand
GGCGGCGGCGGCGGCGCCACACAGCCCAGCCAGGCAAAGGCCGGAAGCAAACAGAGAACACCAATAAACCTGCTCATGCGCACTGATCTCCGGCTTCGGGTTGGCAAATCAAATCAACTGGTGGCCGCCGGTTGTTTCGCCGCATAGCCCGTGTGCAAAAGCTCGTGCGACTTGTGCCCCAACGGCTGGCCGAGAAAATCCTTGTACAATTGCGTGATCGCCGGATTCTCGTGCGACTTCCGCATGGGCCGGCCTTCGTCCTCGGCGTAGATCGCCTTGATCCTGGCGTTGCGCACATCGTTGCTGGTCAGACGCGGCTGGCCGCCGCCGCCGATACAGCCGCCGGGACAGCACATGACCTCGACAAAATGATAGTCGGCCTCGCCCGACGCAACCATCTCGCAAACCTTCCGCGCATTGGCCAGCCCGTGCGCCACCGCCACCTTGGCGGTGACCCCCTCCAGGAACTTCCAGTCGTCGAGACAGTTCTGGAAGGTCAACTCCGCCTCTTTCAGCCCCTGCAGTCCCTGCACCGGCGCCACATGCAGCCTGTCCATCGGCAGCTCGCGACCGGTAACCACCTCGTAGACCGTGCGAATCGCCGCCTCCATCACACCGCCGGTATTGGCGAAAATGTCGGCGGCGCCGGTCGACATGCCCATCGGCGAATCCTGCTCGCCGTCGGACAGGCTGAGAAAGTCGATGCCGGCCTGCTTGATCATGCGTCCCAGTTCGCGAGTGGTCAGCACGTAGTCCACGTCCTGAAAGCCGGAGGCATTCATCTCGTCGCGTTCGCACTCGAACTTCTTGGCGGTGCACGGCATGATCGAAACCACCACCACATCCTTGGGATCGATGCCCTGCTTCTCGGCATAGTAGGTCTTGGCCAGGGCGCCGAACATCTGCTGCGGCGATTTGCAGGTGGAGATGTTGGGAATCAAATTGGGATAGAAGTATTCCATATAGTTGATCCAGCCGGGGGAGCAACTGGTGAACATCGGCAGCTTGACGCTGGCGTCGCCGTCGGCCAGAGCCTTCTTCAGGCGAGTCAGAAATTCGTGGCCTTCCTCGATAATCGTCAGGTCGGCAGTGAAATTGGTGTCGAACACCTTGGCGAAGCCGAGCCGTCGCAGAGCGGTCACCATCTTGCCGGTCACGCAGGTGCCGGGCTCGAGTCCGAAGCACTCTCCGAGAGCGGCCCGGATGGCGGGCGCGGTCTGCACCACGACGTGCTTGCTCGGATCGTCGAGCGCTCCCCAGACATCCTCGATCGAGTCCTTTTCATAGATCGCGCCGACCGGACAGACCGCCGAACACTGCCCGCACTGCACGCAGATCGCGTCGCACAAGTTGTCGCCGGCGCCCGAGCCGACAATCGTGTCAAAGCCGCGATTGCGCGGCGCCAGGGTGCCGACTCCCTGGACATCCTGGCAAACTCCGATGCAGCGCCGGCAAAGCACGCACTTGTCCATGTCCCGAACCAGGGCGTCGGTCGACTGGTCGATCGGGGTTGCCGGTTTGACATAGGGAAAGCGAACCTCGGCAATGCCCATGTCCTGCGCCAGTTTTTGCAGGTCGCACTCGCCGTTGCGCACACAGGCGTTGCAGTCCCAGGGATGGTTGGCCAGCATCAGCTCGACTGAAAGCTTGCGGGCCTGCCGAGCCGTTTTGGAAGTGGTTTTGACCACCATACCCTCGCTCGCCGCAGTCACGCAGGAAGGCTGCAAAGTGCGCGCGCCCTCGATCTCGACCAGACAAACCCGGCAGGATCCGGGGCTGGACACGCCGTCGAGATGACACAAGGTCGGGATCTTGATCCCGGTCGCCTGCGCCGCCTCGAGCACGGTCGCGCCGTCGGCTACGGAAACCGGTTGATTGTCGATGGTTAATTTGATGGCCATTTGCCGAATCTCCTTGTTGGATGTTTGCTTAAATCATGCCTTAGTCTATTTCATGCCATGGTTTTCAAGCCGCAGAGTTTTCCGTCTGAATAATCGATCCTAAAACAACTGGTTGACCGCGCATTCCAGAAGCTCGCCACCCCCCCGAAGCCCGAAGCCATTTACGACTTACCATCTCCCTTTACGGTCTTTACAGTAGCCAATAATAATGGACGGCCGAATTCGCATGAATCAATCGGGCTAGACCGCCAGCTCGACCAAGTCCAGGCGCACGCGCTGCGTGCGCGGGCGTTCGCGCCGGGGATCGACCGCCGCCGCCAGTTCGGGGCGAAAGTAGCGCAAGGCCGACATCAGCGGCGAAGCCGGCGATTGCCCCAGCGGACAGAAGGCCGCCGACTTTAGAGTCATGCACACTTCCTCCATCAGCTCGATATCGCCGGGATAGGCGTTCTTCTTCTTGAGTCTGCCGACAATCTCGCCCAGCACCTGCAAGCCATTGCGGCAGGGATTGCAGCTGCCGCACGATTCATGGCGGAAAAACCGCATGCAGGAATCGAGGAAGTCGGCTACCTCAACAGTCTGGTTCATCACCAGAATGGCTCCGGAACCGAGCACATGACCGACCTTCTGCATGGCGTCGTAGTCCATCGGCACATCCAGCATTTCCGGCCCGAGCACATCGCCGGCCGTGCCGCCGAGCTGCGCCATCTTGAAAGTGCCGGAGGACATGCCGCCCGCATATTCATCGATAATCTCGCGCAGCGTGACCCCGGCCGACACTTCGATCAACCCCGGCCGCCGGACATGCCCAATGATCGTGTAGACCTTGGTTCCCGGCGTGTTCTCGGTGCCGAAGCCGCGGAACCAGGCGGCGCCGTTGCGCACAATCGCCGGCACGGTGGCCAGGGTTTCGACATTGTTCACGTTGGTCGGCTTGCCCAGATACCCGCAACTGGCCGGGAACGGCGGCTTCAGGCGCGGCACTCCCCGCCTGCCCTCCATCGACTCGATCAGCGCGGTCTCCTCGCCGCAGACATAGGCTCCGGCCCCCAGCTTGATCTCGATGTCGAAGTCGAAGTCGGTGCCGAAGATCCCCTTGCCGAGCAAGCCCATGGCGCGCGCATCCTCGATCGCCTTGCGCATGCGCTCGACCGACAGCCTGTATTCGCCGCGAATGTACACATATCCCTCGCTCGCCCCGATCGCGTAGCCGCAGAGCGCCATGCCCTCGATCACCTTGTGCGGATCGCCCTCCATGATCAGGCGATCCTTGAAAGTGCCCGGCTCGCCTTCGTCGGCGTTGCAGATGACGAACTTGCGGTCGGCCTGCACCGGCGCGCAAAAACTCCATTTCAATCCGGTCGGGAACCCAGCGCCGCCGCGCCCGCGCAACCCCGCCTCCCTGACCGTTTCAACCACCTGCGGCGGAGTCATCTCGGTCAGCGCCCGGCCGAGCGCCTCGTAGCCGTCGGTCGCGATATATTCCTCGATGCTGTCCGGATCGATGCGGCCGCAGTTGTCGAGCACAATCCGCCCCGCCGCCTGCGTATGCCGCGCATCAGTCGCCTGCTCGACCGTCGGCGGATATTCGCGCGGCAGCAGGAAGCGCCCGCAAATGCGCCCCTTGCAAAAATGTTCGCGGACAATCTCGCCCACGCTTTCCGGCGTCAGGTTGCCGTAGACCACGCCATCCGGCTGCACTGCCGCGATCACGCCGGCATTGCTCGGCCCGAAGGATCCGGTTTCGATCACCTTGATCTGGTCGGACAGCCCCTGAGCTCCGATCTCGCTCGAAAAGCGGCTCTTGATTTCACGGGCTCCGACCACCACCGTGTCGGCGTCGGTCGGGATCATTACATACAGTCTCGGTGTTGCCATTGTTCGCCTCTCCCTGTCGCTTGCCGGATTCAGTTGTTGGCGGCCACAATCCGGTCGATAATCTCGTGTACCTTGGCGCGGGTCAAATTGCCATAGACCTCGTCGTCGATCGAAAGCACCGGCGCCACTCCGCAGGCGCCGAGACAACTGCTCGACTCGAAGGTGAACATGCGGTCGGCAGTGGTCTCCCCAAGCTCGACGCCAAGCTTGTCGCGCACTGCCGCCAGAATATTGTCGTCGCCCATGATATGACAGGGCGGGCTGACGCAAACCCTGATTATATGCCTGCCGCGCGGCTGCAGACTGAACATGGTATAGAAGGAGGCGGTGCCGACGATATCGGATACCGACAGCCCCATGATGCCAGCCAAATCCTCCAAATCCTCGCGATGCAGCGAATGATCGCCGGACGCATCCTGCAAATCGTGCAGAATCTGAATCAGGTTCTCGCGGGCATTGCCATGTTTGTCAACGATTTCACTAACCTTCATTGGCGGATCTCCATGTTTCCTCGCCTATTCCTTGTAGTCGCAGCGCAGACAGCGGCAGGCTTCGCGGCGCGCCTCTTCGTCGGAAATCGTGCGTTCGACCTCGACCGAGATGAACCGCTCCTCCGGCGGCAGCAGCGGCAGACCGACCGGCGGCAGCTCGTCGATCTCGCGTTCGGCGTCCACCCCGACTTCGGGCAGACTCAAGTCCTCCCAAAGATAGCCTTTTCCCGGCTCCGGGAAGAGGCTTTGGTCGACCGCCCTCGCCCCGACCTGACCGGCTCGAATCGCGTCGACCACGGTGGCGGCGCCGGAGACCAGATCGCCGCCGGCGAAGACCCGGTCGGCGCCGGTGCAGGCGGTTTTCAGGTCGGCCACGATTCCGCCCCAGTCGGTGGCCTCCAGCCCGGCGGTGCCGGCCGCGATCGCTTCGGCATCCGGGCGCTGCCCGATCGCGACAATCACATTGTCGACCACTCGGGTTTCCCGCGGCCCCGGAATCGGTTCCGGTCGCCGCCGACCCGACTTGTCGAAGGCTCCCAGACGCATGCGCTCGATTGAAATCTCGAGACGGTCGCCGGACGGACGGATGGCGTCGATATTGGCCAGAAACTCCACCTTGTTGCCCTCGACCTCGGCTTCCGCGATCTCGATTGGGTTGGTCGGCATTTCGCTGCGGGTGCGGCGATAGAGAATGGTCACATCCTCGGCTCCAAGCCGACGGGCGATCCGCGAAGCGTCGATCGCGCTGTCGCCGCCGCCGACCACCACCACTTCGCGCCCCACCCTCAACTTCTCGCCCTTGGCCGCCCGCTCCAGAAAGTCGATGCCGGTATAGACTCCGGGCAGGTCGACCCCCTCGATCGGCGGCTTGATTTCCCGGCCGCAGCCGCTGGCCAGGAAGAAGGCATCGTAGCCCTCATCCCGAAGCTGGTCGATGGTGATGTCGGCACCGATCTCGACATTGGTTCTGATCTCGACCCCGAGTCCGCGGATGCCCTCGATCTCCTTGTCCACGTACTGACGCGGCAGACGATAGTCGGGAATGGCGTAGCGCAGCATGCCGCCGGCTTCCGGCTGCCGCTCGAACACGGTCACCCGATAGCCCATGAGCGCCAGATAGTAGGCTGCGGTCAGGCCGGTCGGGCCGGAACCGACAATCCCCACCCTCCGCCCATTGGCCGGCGCCTTCTCGGGGTACAAGTCGCTGTAGTCGGCACTCTTGTCGGCCATGAACCGCTTGACCAGGCGCACCGCCAGGGGCCCCTCCAAATCATTGCGCCGACATTTCTTGATGCACCACTGGGGACACACCCGGCCGCAGACCGAGGGGAACGGATTGCTCTTCATGTGGATGCGCAGGGCGTCCTCGTATCGTCCCTCGGCCACGTAGGCCATGTAGGCGGGGACGTTGACCGAGGCCGGGCAGGCGTTGGTGCAGGGCGCCCACATCATCGACGAGCAGACCCCGGCCCGACAATGGCGATCCTCGATGTGCTCGATATACTCGTGGCGGAAATAGCGCAGCGTGGAAACTACCGGATTGGGCGCGGTCTGCCCCAAGCCGCAGAGCGATGACTGCACGATCTGCGGCGCCAGCTCCTCGAGGCGCTGCAAGTCCTGCATGGTGCCGCGACCCTGGCAAATCCGGGTCACCAGATCCAGCATGATGCGCGTGCCAATCCGGCAGGGTGTGCATTTGCCGCACGATTCTTCGGTGATGAACTCCAGAAAATAGCGGGCCAGATCGACCATGCAGGTGTCCTCGTTCATCACGATCAGCCCGCCGGACCCCATGATCGCCCCCAGCTCGGGCAGCGATTCATAGGTGATCGGAGTGTTCAGGTATTCCTTCGGGATGCAGCCGCCGGAGGGGCCGCCGATCTGCACCGCCTTGAAAGGCTTGTTGCCGGGAATCCCGCCGCCGATGTCGTAGACCACGGAGCCCAGGCCGATTCCCATCGGCACTTCGACCAAGCCGGAATTGTTGACGTCCCCGGCCAGGGCGAAGACTTTGGTTCCCTTGCTCTTTTCACTGCCCATCTTGGCAAACTCGGCGCCGCCGTTGCTCACGATATACGGTATGTTGGCGAAAGTCTCGACATTGTTCAGGACCGTGGGCTTGCCGAACAGCCCCTTCTGGGCCGGGAACGGCGGCTTCGGCCGGGGCTCGCCGCGCTTGCCCTCGATCGAGTGCATCAGAGCGGTTTCCTCGCCGCAGACAAAGGCGCCCGCCCCCATCCTGATCTCCAGGTTGAAATTGAAGCCGGAGCCGAAGATGTCGCCGCCCAAAAGCTCCATTTCCCGAGCCTGCTCGATCGCTCTTTGCAGGCGCTCGATCGCCAGCGGGTACTCGGCCCGGACATAGACGAAGCCCTGCTCGGCTCCGATCGCATAGCCGCAGATCGCCATCGCCTCGATGATGCTGTGCGGATCGCCCTCCAGAATGCTGCGGTCCATAAAGGCGCCCGGATCGCCTTCGTCGGCATTGCAGACCACATACTTGCAGTCGGCCTGCTCGCGAGCCGTGAAGCCCCACTTCAGGCCGGTCGGGAAACCGGCGCCGCCACGACCGCGCAAGCCGGAAGCCTTGACCTCTCCGACCACCTGCTCCGGCGTCATTTCAGTCAAGGCCTTGCCCAGCGCCTCGTAGCCGCCGACCGCGATATACTCGCCGATCTCCTCGGGATTGATGTTGCCGCAATTGCGCAGCGCGATCTTCATCTGCAGCTTGAAAAAGTCGATGTCGCCAATGGTCTGCGCCAGTTCGTCGGAACTCGGCTGCTTGTAGAAAAGGCGCTCGACCACCCGCCCCTTGAGCAAATGCTGCTCGACGATCTCGGCCGCGTCCTCCGGCTGCACCTTTTGGTAGAACACGCCCTCCGGATAGACCACCGCGATCGGGCCGATCTCGCACATTCCCATGCAGCCGGTATTGACGATCGCGATCTCGTCGGCCAGCCCGTGTCGGGACAGCGCCGACTCGAAGGACGCACGCACACTCTCGGTTCCCGAAGAAATGCAGGAACCGCCGGCGCACAACAGTATTTGCGCTCTTGGATTGTACATAAAAACTCCTTATTCGTAGCGGGCCAGAATCGCGGCGACCTTTTTCGGGGTGACGCGGCCGTGGACATCGTCGTTGACCATGATTACCGGCGCCAGGCCGCAGGCGCCGAAGCAGCGCTGGGTGGTCAGGGAAAAGCGGCGGTCGGGGGTGGTCTCCCCCATCTTGACTCCCAGTTCCTCGGTCAGGGCCTCGACCACTTTCTGCGCGCCCCGCACATAGCAGGCGGTCCCCAGGCAGACGTTGACCGTATGCCGCCCGCGCGGCTGCATGGTGAAATAGTGGTAGAAGGTCACAACCCCGTAGACTTCGCCGACCGGCAACCCCATCTTGGCGGCCACGAATTCCTGCACGTCGACCGGCAGGAATCCGAACAAGTCCTGCGCCTTGTGAAGGATCGGAATCAGGGCGTCCCGCCCTTTCGACTGGCCTTCGATAAACTCGCCAAGCTCGGCGAACAAGGCGTTGCCGCAACCGGCTTCGGTGGTGGGATTCGACATCTGGCAGGACTCCCGACTTTCTTAGTTTTCAGGCAAAGATTATTTATGGCAATATCGGCAAATTCATTGGTCGATACAACAATTCGCGACTCGTCAACAAGCTTCCGAGTCGCGAACGGCCAACCTCGACGGCAGGCAAAAAGCTCAACCGAAAACCAGATCGCCCACCGGCTTGCCGCCGACCAAATGAGCTTCGACAATCCGGTTCGCCGCCGCCGCGTCGACATGGCCGTAGCGAACCGGCCGCTCGCCCTTGATCTCAACCTCGACCAGCGGCTCCTGCTCGCAGAATCCGGCGCACCCGGCCGCGGTCAGGGCGATGTCCGAAATCCCCCGCTCGTCCAAGGCCTGCATAAAGGCGTTCATGGTCTCCCGCGCCCCGGCCGCGATCCCGCAGGTGCCCATGCACACGACAATCTTGCCGCGATGAGCGCCGTCCCGCATGCTCATGCTTTTCTTGACTTCCTCGCGAATCTTGCGAAGTTCCTCGAGATTTTTCATTGGCCATCACTCCTTGACGATTTCGTTTAGCCCCGTATAGCGCAAGAATTGTCAAATTTTGCTCGAACTCAAAACACGGGAATGTCCCGTAAAAATGTGTCACTATACCGCCATCCCGACATCCGGCAAGCGCTCGCGCGACTTTTTCCGAAAAAGGCCGGGCGACACCGTCAGCCCCGCCCGCCGCGCGGATGAAACTGACGATGCGCCTTCAGCAGACCGCGGCGGTCGACATGGGTGTAGATCTGGGTGGTCGCGATGTCCGCATGTCCCAGCATCTCCTGAATCACCCGCAGATCGGCGCCGCCGGCCAACAAGTGCGAGGCGAAGGAATGGCGCAGCATGTGGGGATAGACATTCTTGCGAATGCCGGCCTCGGCCGCCGCCAGCTTGACGATGCGCCAAACCCACGCCCTGGTCAGCGCCCGCCCCCGACAGGAAAGAAACAACTGCGGCACGCTTCCGCCGCCCGCCCTTTGCAATTGCGGCCTGACTTCGCAAAGATAGCCTTGAAGAATCCGCCGGGCCGGCCGGCCCAGCGGCACGATGCGCTCTTTGTCGCCCTTGCCAATCACCCGGGCAAAGCCCTCGTCGAAGCGCAGTCCGTCGGCCCGCAAATCCACCAGTTCGCCGACCCGCACACCGGTCGCGTACATGACCTCGATGATCGCGCGGTTGCGCCGAACCAAAAGGTCGCGGCCGCGAAACGCCCGCAGCATCGCGTCGACCTCCTGTCGGCTCAGGAAGTCCGGCAGAGTCCGCCACAGGCGCGGCCCCTCCATGACATCCGTGACATCCCGCTCGACCGCCCGCTCGTAAAGCAGGTAGCGAAAGAAAACCTTGATCGCGACCAGTCGCCGGGCCAGCGACGCGCTCTCCAGCCCGAGACGATGGCGGCCGTCCTCGAGGAACTGCAAAATATCCTCGCGAGCAACCTGTGCCGGTTCCATCCGACCGCAGTTTTCCTCGACAAAGCGGAGAAACTCGCGCAAGTCGTGGACATAGGCCTGCAAGGTGGCTTCCGCCAGGCCGCGCTCGAGCGTGGCGTAACCGATGAACTGTTCCAGCCAACCTTCCATCGTCGTACCTTATGCCACGTTGTGGCACTGTTCGCGCACACGCTCAAGCTCGGCTTTGAACTCGATCGCCAAATCGGCGATCTCGGTCTCGCCGGTCTTGGCCCCGAGAGTATTGATTTCGCGGTGGATTTCCTGACAAAGAAAGTGCAGCTTGCGGCCGACCGCCTCGCCATCCTGCTTCCGCAGCAATTCGACAAACTGTTCGACATGCGCCCGCAGACGAACCAGTTCCTCGGTAATGTCGGTGCGCTGGGCGGCGAAGGCCACTTCCTTGACCAGACGCTCGTCGTCCAGCGACAAATCCACCTGCAGCAAGGCAATGCGCTCGCGCAGGCGGTCGCGATAGGCGGTCATCGCAGGATCGCTTCGCTCCTCGATTCTCGCCAGCAATGACGCCAGAATGCGGCCGCGCTTCTCCATTTCCGCCGCCAGAACCCGCCCTTCGCGTTCGCGCTCGGCCAGAAGTTGCCGCAAAGCCGTTTGCAGGGCTTGTTCGACCGCCGTTTTGATCTGTTCCACCGGCGGTTCGGCAGTTGCCTCCAACACCACTCCAGGCACGGTCAGCAAATCGCCCCAGGCCAAGGTGGTGTCAATCCCGCACTGACTGCCCAGTTCGCGCAGTTCGCGGCTCAGGTCGCGCACCAGTTCGCGATTGATCCGCGGCCGGAATGCGCCGTTCGTTCGCGGCTCCACCGAATGCCGCAACTGCAAATGCACCGTCCCCCGGTCGATCGCGGCCGTCAGCTTTTCGATCAGCATCGACTCCAGCCACTGCAATTCGGGATCCAAACCAAGGCGCAAATCGCGACCCTTGTGGTTGAGCGAGGTGATTTCAACCGTCACGGCCACGCCATCGCCGACGCCGCTTCCGCAACCGTGTCCAGTCATGCTGCGCAGGGTCATAGCAACTCCGGCTGTTGAACATTGGCGGCGGCGGGCGCGGGTTGGGGCAGGCCGAAACGCCGCGAAGCCTTGACGGTGGCGATCCGCCCTTGCGCGGTCCGCATCAGATAGCCCTCCTGGATCAGGAAGGGCTCGTAGACCTCCTCGATCGTGCCGACCTCCTCGCCGACCGCGACCGCGATCGTCTTCAGCCCCACCGGCCCGCCGTGGAACTTGCGAATGATCGTTTCGAGAATGCGGTTGTCCATTTCATCCAACCCCTGCTCGTCGATATCGAACATTTCCAGGGCTCGCGTGGCCGCCTCCCGGTCGACCCGGTTGGCGGCCTTGACCTGGGCATAGTCGCGCACCCAACGCAGAAGATTGTTGGCAATGCGCGGCGTGCCGCGGCTGCGTCCGGCGATTTCCCGCAAGCCTTCGGCCTCGGCCCGCACCTGCAGAATGGCGGCCGAGCGTTCGAGAATACGCTCCAGTTCGCCTGCCTGGTAATAATCGAGCCGACAAGCCATCTGGAAGCGCGAACGCAAAGGAGCCGAGATCGACCCCTGGCGAGTGGTCGCCCCAACCAGGGTAAAGCGGGGAAGATTGAGGCGAACCGAGCGGGCACCCGGCCCCTGGTCGATCATGATGTCGATGACAAAATCTTCCATGGCGCTGTAGAGATATTCCTCGATCACCATGGGCAGCCGGTGAATCTCGTCGATGAACAAGATGTCGCCTTCCCCCATGCCGGTCAGCAACCCGGCCAGATCGCCCGGCCTCTCAATGACCGGGGCGCTGGTCGCCTTGATCTGCTTGCCACGGGCGTTGGCGACAATGTGGGCCAATGTCGTCTTGCCGAGACCCGGCGGACCGCAAAACAGCACATGCCCGAGCGCTTCGTCGCGCTCGCGAGCCGCCTGGACAAAAATATGCAGCCGCTCCTTGACCCGCTCCTGACCGGGAAAATCCTCGAAGCGCGCCGGACGCAAGGTTTCCTCGAACTGCTCTTCGCGCCTGTTCAACTGCGAAGTGACAAATCTTTCCGGTTCCTGATTCACCTGCCTCTACTCCGATTACGAATTCAAGCGCGACAAAGCCTGCCGAATCAAGTTCTCCGACGACTGCTCGTCCGGCCCCAGCCCCTGACAGACCTGCTCGACCGCCTTGCGAGCCTGTTCCGGTTTGAATCCCAGAGTCTGCAGGGCGGCGGCCGCGTCCTGCGCCTCGCGCGACAGCGATCCGGAAGCCGCCGCCTGTCCCAAACCCGCCTCCGGCACCACCTGCCGAATGCGCTCGCGCAATTCGACGATCAGCCGCTCCGACGATTTTTTCCCCAGCCCGTTGATCTTCGAAAGCGCCGCGATATTCCCGTTGCTCACATGCTCGGCGAACACATCCACGCTGGTCGAACTCAATATGTTCAAGGCCAAACGATTGCCGATTCCGGAAACGCTTTGCAGCAGACGGAAGAGCTGCCGTTCGGCAGGGCTGGCAAACCCGAAAAGAGTGATCGCATCCTCGCGAACCTGGGTATGAACCAGCAAGGACACCTCGCGCCCAAGCTCGGGCAAGCGGTCGAAAGTGCTGAGCGGCACAATCAAGCCATAGCCGACCCCGTTGACCTCGACAGTGATATCCGTCAGATCGCAATCCACCAACTTTCCGGTCAGTCGCGTAATCACGAAAATTCGTTCCTCGGTTTGGTTGCGCCATACTTGCCGCACACGCTTGCAGTATCCTCCGTACTATGGCACAAAAATCGATTTTGGCGAAAGCTCTCCGAAAAAAAGAAAAGCTCGGCTATATTGCACTGCCTATGAATATGAAGACGAAAAACCGACAGGTAAAGACAGCCCTAACCCGCATGGCAGGCATCTACCTGCCGGTTCTCCTGTTCCTGCTGCCATTGAAGTTCGGCACACTCGTCAATGTCGGAGAGATCGGGGTTTTCCCCTTGCATTGGCTGGAATGGCTGCTGACCTCGTGGCCGCCCTTTCTGCTGGCGCCGCTGGCCGGAATCGCTCTGCTGCTCGCGCTCGTCGCCTTTCCCTCGCCGAAGTTTTCCGACGGCGGCGGCAGAGCCTGGCTGATCTGGCTTTTGCTGGCGTTTGCCTCGCTGCTTGGCCTGTGGCAGACCGCATCCTGGGACTTCGCCCTGCGCTTCCTCTGGCATCTAATCGGAGTGCTGGCTCTGTCTCTGGCCGCCTGGCGGACGGTTGCGGCGCAGCCGGCCTGGCGCAATCGGCTTTTCCTGGCAATCGCTCTCGGCGGTCTGGCCGCCGCTCTCCACGGCTGGCAGCAGGTGCCGGGCGGCGGCTTGCGTGAAACCCTTGAATTCGCGGAACGAATGGCGCAGGAAAGCGGACATGAATTGTCGGCGGACATGCGTTCGCGCCTGCAGCGCGGTCGGGCCTTCGGCCCGTTCGTCTATCCCAACAGCTATGCCGCCCATCTTTTGCTGGCCGGCCCTTTAACCCTGCTCTTCTGCGCCAAGGGCGGCCAGGCGGCGGGGCGCTGGCTGAGCCATGATCCGACCGTGGAAAAATTGTGCCGAAACCCGGATAAGCTGCCGACCCTGGGGCAGGCCGCGGTCTTCGCCGTCGGTCTCGCGCTATGGCTCGGGGCACTCTGGTTCAGCGGCAGCCGGGCCGCCCTGATCGCCCTGTTCGGCGCCCTGGCGATCTCCAGCCTCTCTCTTCTGCGAAGGCGGCGAAGCACCATTATACTAACCGGGCTGGCGCTACTGGTCGGCACTGCGGTCTTCGCCTATCGCCAGCAAGGGAGAATTCCGATTTTTCAGGATGCCCGCCTCGACTACTGGCAGGCGGCCGCGACCATGATCCAGGAACAGCCCCTGACCGGAGTCGGACTCGGCGAGTTCTTCCATCATTACACGCGACTTAAAGGCGCCGAAATGGAAGTGGCAAGAACCCCGCACAACGGCTTCCTTTTCTTCGCCGCCCAGGCCGGGCTGATCGCCGGCCTAGTCTTCCTGGCCATCGGCTGCCTCGCCCTGCGACCGTTGCTCGCCCTGCGGCAGGCGCGACGGCATGTCCCCGCCGCATTCGCGCAAGCCCATTCCCGAAACTTGCTTCTGCTCGCCGGCGGAGCCGGCACTCTCGCCTGGTTCCTGCACGCTCTCGCCGACTTCAACATTCTGATTCCGGGCACAGTGGCCACCATGGCAGTTCTAACCGTGATCGCTCCGGCCAGCCGAAACTCGGCCGAGCAAGCCGAAACCAACCATCCCGCGCACGACCCGACCATGCCCACTGATCAGCCTGGACACGGATGGCAGAAGAAAATTTTGGCGGTCGCCCTCGCCGCTCTCGCCCTGGCCGGCATCTGGCGATGGCCCGGAGACCGCGCATACATGGAGCTGACCGCCGCCCGGGTCGAGCTGCGCAGCCTGCCGCAGTTTGCCGAAGCGGTTGAACGGGCGGCGCGGCTCTCTCCGTTCTCGCCGCATCCCTGGCAGCTGCTTGGCCATCAGGCCGAAGCCCTGCAGGCGCCGACCATCGCCGCCGAGGCCTTCCGCCAGACAACCAAGCTCACGCCACACTGGGCCGCGATGTGGTTCGGAGTGGCCCGCAACGAGCTGGCGGCAGGCAATCGTGAAGCGGCGCGAGAGGCTTTGCGGCAGGGTCTGGAATGGTACCCGCAAGCACCGGAACCGGAAATCGCCGAGCTGCGCCGACAACTCCTGCCCTGATCGGCATCGCATACCCGCGGTAGAGCGGCCCGGCCATTATTGGCCAGGGCTCCCATGGTCGGGACTCCCGCTTTCCCAGCGCAGAACCGGGGCGACAACCCCGGGTCGCTTGTGCTGCCAAAGCAGGGAGTCGCTGAGACCGCCAACAATGGAAAACTGAACCGCCACCTCGCCATACTGACCGTCGACAATGACCTTCTTGCCTTTGCCGCGACTGCTCGGCCGATGCTGAATGTCGAGGTGCAGCCTGTATTTCCCTTCGTTCAGCAGACGTTTCGGCAGCCGGGTCTGCAAAACATTGCGCCCCTCCCTAAGTTTCGGCCAATGTTCACTGGCCTCGTCGGTATAGGTTGAAACCATGATCGTATTCTCGCGTTCGTCGGTAAGCAGAAAGCCGATATGCGTGTTGCGGTCGATCTCGCGCACATCGCCCTCGATCCTTACGGTCATCTCATCGTTATTGCGGAACGGCGTATTGACCGGATTTCCGTCGGCTCCGACAATGCCGAGCGACAGCGGTGTGAAGTACTTGTTGCTGAAGCGGTCGCCGGGGTTCCGCCAAAGCGCCCCCTCCTGCTGCTTGGACTGATGCAAATGCAGATAGGCATCGACCACCGCCCTCGGGTCGTCCCCGTCCATCGCGACCCGTCCGTCCCGCAGAAGAATGGCGCGACTGCACAATTGTTCGATCGCCTGCATGTTGTGGCTGACGAACAGCACCGTGCGGCCGTGACCGGCGATATTGTGCATCTTGCCCAGACACTTCTCCTGAAACTCGGCGTCCCCGACCGCCAAGACCTCGTCGACAATCAGGATTTCCGGCTCGAGATGGGCGGCGATCGCAAAGCCCAGGCGCACGCGCATGCCGGAGGAATAACGCTTGACCGGAGTGTCGATGAACTTGCGGATGCCGGAAAACTCGACAATCTCGTCGAATTTATCCAGCACTTCGCGTCGGCTCATGCCGAGGATGCAGCCGTTGACGAAAATGTTTTCACGCCCGGTCAGTTCCGGCGACATGCCGGTGCCGATTTCCAGCAGCGCTCCCACCCGCCCCCTGATTTCGGCCTGACCCTCGGTCGGCTCGGTAATTCGGCTCAGCACCTTCAGCAAGGTAGATTTGCCGGCGCCGTTGCGTCCGATAATCCCGACCACCTCGCCGCGTTTGACCTCAAAGGAGATATTGCGCATGGCCCAGAGGATCTCGTCCTCGGACGGCTTGCGCATCTGCGTGGTCAGCCATTCGAAAGGCGAGAGCATGGCCTGGCCGACACGACCGAGTCGCGATTCTGCCCGCGGCCGCTCCCGACCGATTCGGTACATTTTCCCCAGATTGTCTATTCTGATGGCCGGCTGCGACATTTGGATCAAACTCTCGAGACTAAAAACTATAACTACAACAGATCGACAATGCTTCTTTCGGTACGCCTGAACAGATAGGCGCCGGAAACCAGCGTGACCAGGACAATGACCACCGAATACAGCATGTACAGGCTGGGCGGACGGCCAATGCCCAGCAGCGACCAGCGGAAGCCCTCGACCACCCAGTACATGGGATTGAGCTGGTAGAGCCAGACCCAGTTCGGAATATTCTTCTCGAACTCCCGCGCCGAATAGGCGACCGGAGTCATGAACATGGCCAGCCGGGTTCCGTACTGGACAATCAGCCTGAAATCGCGAAAGCGAACGGTCAGACTGGCCGTCCACAAGCCAACCGCAAGCGCGGTCAGCATGGCCAGCAGCAGGTAGACCGGCATCATCAGAAAAGGCCAGCCGGGATAGAAGCCCATGATCAGCATGACCAGGAAAAACACGGAAAACGAAATCGCAAAATCGACCAGACCGCCAAGAGTCGCGGACAGGGGTATGATCATGCGCGGGAAATAGACCTTCGAGATCACCCCCATCTGATTGACCAGGCTGCCCACCGACTGATTGGAGGCGTTGGCAAAGAAGCTCCAGGGCACCATCGCCACATAGACCATGAGAAAATAGGGGATACCCTCGTCGGAAAGCCTTGCCACCCGTCCGAAAATAAAGCTGAAGACAACCATCTCCATAATCGGCTGCAAGACGATCCAGACCGGGCCCAGTGCCATCTGGCGATACTTCGCCTTGACTTCGCGCCAGACATTGAACCAGAGCAGGTCGCGATACTCCCAGAGATCGCGCAGGTCCAAACGCCCCCAGCCCTGGCTCGGACGAATCGTTAAAATCGGTGAATTGGTTGACATCGGTCTGCCCGGCTTCTCACTTCTCGGCAAGGCTAAAGCAACAAAAAAAGCATCCCCCGCACCTGTTGCCCAATCAAATGGCAGTAAAAATAGCCCCGCTCTCCGATTTTTCAAGTTGAATTGCCTTTCTCGGGACGGGCGATTATGTTGCAGGCTGATCATCGGCACGGCAGAGTGCCATGCCGATTAATCCAAATGACTGAAACCCGGACAATTCCCATGAAAGCGGTCAAGGTCACGGTTTCCGGACGAGTCACCGGAGTCGGCTTTCGCTGGTCCGCCAAACGACAGGCCAACCAATACGACGACTTGCGGGGCTGGGTGCGCAACTGCGATTCGCGCACCGTGCAGGCGCTTGTGCAGGGCGAGGAGGCGGCCGTGGACGCAATGGCCGCCTGGTTGCGCCATGGGCCGCCGGGGGCACGCGTCGAATCCTGCCGAATCGAGCCGGCCGGCCTGAACGAAAGACTGCCGCCATTCCACATCGAACATTTTTGACGGTCATCCTGGAAAGTCTTCTATGCAATGTACATCTCTATTGGTTTTGGCGGCCGGCATGGGCAGTCGCTATGGCGGCTGCAAGCAGATCGACCCGGTCGGGCCGAACCGCGAAACCATTCTCGACTACTCTCTCTACGACGCCTGGAAGAGCGGCTTCACGCGAGCCGTCCTGGTGATCAGGCGCGGCATGGAGGACGACTTGCGCGAACGCCTGCAACCACGCCTGCAAGGTCGGCTTGCCCTGGACTTTGCCTTTCAGGACATTGACGACCTGCCCGCGCAAGTCTCGCCATCGACACTGACCGGAAGGGAAAAGCCCTGGGGCACCGGGCAGGCCGTGTGGAGCGCCCGCAAGACCATCGAAGAACCTTTCGCGACAGTCAATGCCGACGACTTCTACGGACGCGAAACCTTTCGGATAATGGCCGACTTTCTGCGCCGTCCGAAGCCCGGAAAAGCCATCCCGGCCTATGCCCTGGCCGGCTATCGCCTGGCCGCAACCCTCTCCCCGCACGGCACGGTATCGCGGGGAATCTGCCGCATCGAGCCAACGACCGGCTCCCTGCTGCGCATTGACGAGCAAACCGGCATTTTCATCGGTCGCCAGGGTCAGCCGGCGATTGCGCAGACGGATGGCGGCGAGCGCCTGCTGCCGCCGGAGGCCTGGGCTTCGCTCAACGCCTGGGCCTTCACGCCGGAGGTGCTGCCGCAGCTTGGCGAACGCTTCGAACAGTTCCTCGGCCGCCACGGCTCCGACCCGACCGCGGAATTCTACCTGCCGACGGCAGTCGGCGACTTGATCGACAGTCGTGCCTGCCGGGTCGAGGTGCTGCCCACTCCGGCTGCCTGGCGCGGTGTCACCTATCGCGAAGACAAACCCCTGCTCCAGGAATATATCATGGAACTGATCAGGAAAGGGATCTACCCGAATCGGCTGTTCGACTGAAGCAACCTACCGGAATTAATCATAAAGCAAAGGCACCATGGATTTTCTGCAACTCGAAAAAAAATGTTTCCTGGTCTTCGGCGTGGCCAACAAAAAAAGTGTGGCATATGCGATCGGACGCAACCTCGAAGCCTGCGGCGGACGCGTCCTGTACGCGGTGCGCGACCGCGAAACCCGCGACAAGGTGGCGCGACTGCTGCCGGAGCGCCCGATCCTCGCCTGCAACGTCGAGTCGGAGGACGACATGGAGAAACTCTCCAGCCGAGTCCGCGAGCATGCCGAACAGCTCGACGGAATCGTCCACTCGATCGCCTTCGCCAACTACAGCCGCGGGCTCCAGCCGTTTCACCAGACCGCGAAAAAGGATTTTCTGCAGGCGGTTGACGTCTCCTGCTTCTCGCTGATCGACATGGTTGGACGGTTGCGCGACCTGCTGGCGCCCGGAGCGGCGGTGGTCACCATCTCGATCTCGACCACCCGCATGGCGGCCGACAACTATGGCTACATGGCGCCAATCAAGGCGGCTCTCGACTCCAGCGTGGTCTTTCTCGCCAACGCGCTGGGAAAGGAAAGGTCGATCAGAGTAAACGCGGTCGGCGCCGGCCTGCTCAAGACCGCGTCCTCCGCCGGCATTCCCGGCTATGTCGATTCCTACCTGTTCGCGGAAAAGACGATTCCGCGGGGTCGCAGCCTGGAGACTCGCGAAGTGGCCGATGTCGCCACCTTCCTGCTGAGTCCCCGCGCCTCCGGCATCAACGGCCAGACCGTGGTGGTCGACGCCGGCATGGCAGGCAATTTCTTCGACCGCAAGATCGTCCGCGCCACCGTGGCCGACTCTGGGTAGAACCGTCGGAACAGCCATTCCAATGTGCGCTTTCAGGCTCTTCACGGAAGTCTGCAAAATTCTGAGCTGCCCCGGGACGCTTGTTCCGCAGCCCCCCCCAGCACGGTTGTCCGACTCAGAATCCTGGGCGCAAGCAAGTGAAGCGCGACCCCAGGAAAATATTGAACAGAATGATTGGCGGGCTGAAAGCTCGCACCAAAGCCTGCACACTCCGTCCCCACACTTTGTCGGAATACGCTTCGTCGACCCGTTCTACCCTACGCCGATTAGGCTTGCAATCCATTGGAAAATCATTATTTTTAGATTAGTATGTTTTGCGAAAAGCAGCAAGAACAACCCTTTTTCTGACGGGGCATGGCATGGGGGATCGAATGTTGGACAGTTTCACCGCAGACCGCGAGAGTCAAAAGCTTCCAATGCACCTGGTCTCGGTTTCCTCGATCTTTCGCAATTCCGGAGTGACCGCACTCGTCGACTTGCTGAAGGAATACAATGGCCTGAGTTTCATCGGCTCCGACCATTTTCAGTTCAAGCTGCTGGAATCCGGAATATACGGCCTGATCGACAGGCTGCAGGCGGGCGAAAATCTTTCGCGCAATCAGTTCAAGGCGATGCGGGGAAAGGCGCTGTGCTACGCCAAAACCCGCAACCTGCCAATCCAGATTCTCGAGGAGGCGGAGCGAGTCACCAGGCTGCCGATCGCCAAGGTCTCGCGATCCTGGCTGGGCTTCAACTATCGCCGCTTCAAAGGCTACAGCCAGGCCTTCCCCGACTACCTGAAAAGTACCACGGCGCTGTTCCGGCAACTGGCCGATCTCAACCACCGGGGAAAAGTCGACGCGAACTCGCTTGAGCAACAGTTGGCCGAGATTTTCCACGCCTATTTCACAAGTCTTCTGCAAAACTTCAAAGACGGCCTGAAAAACCCCCTGGTTCTGAAGCACCTGGTGCGGCCGGAAAATCCCCTTTTCCCCCGCATCATGCCATACGCGAAACTGCTTTTTGTCGCGCGCGATCCGCGCGACCAATACTGCGACATCGCCGCCGACAAAAACCCCGGAGTGTACATTGGCCACAAGAGAATCGATCTATTTATCGAAAGATATCGCGAAAACACGGAGGCGGCCCGCCGGTTTTTCGGAGAAGCTCTCGACAATGTGATGGAAGTGCAGTTCGAAGATATGGTCTACCACTACGACCAGACCCGGCGACAAGTCGAAGTCTTTCTCGGGCTTACGGACTGCCATTGTGCATCCGCCAAACACTTCGACCCGAAAATATCGAAAGCCAACACCCGGCTCTTCGAAAAATTCGAGAAAAAACAAGACATCAAAGCGATAGAACGCGAACTGGCCGACTGTCTGTACCCCTTCCCCGCAACAGACTGACCTGACCGACATGCAAAAAACAGCATTTCAACAGAAACTGGACAGCCACACGCGACCGGCCGAACTGACGGCGAAGGCCGCCGCCGGAGCCCCGCCGCAATGCCTGGCCTGCGCCCATCAGTGCCGACTTGCCGCCGACGGCGACCGGGGAATCTGCCGACTGCGCTTCAACCGGCAGGGCACAATCATGGCTCCCTATGGCTATGTCGCCGGACTGGCCTGCGACCCGATCGAGAAAAAACCGCTCTACCACTTTCTGCCGGGATCCTCAGTCTTCAGCTTTGGCATGCTCGGATGCAATTTCCATTGCAGGTTTTGCCAAAACTGGATGTCGAGCCAGACTCTGCGCGATCCGAAGGCAGTTGCCGACATCCGCCCCTGCACTCCGGAAGAATTGATCGAGATTGCGCAGGCGCAGAATTGTCGCGCGGTTGCCGCCACCTATAACGAACCGCTGATCACCAGCGAATGGGCAGTCGCCATTTTCCGCCGCGCCCGCCAACGGGGGCTGGCCACCTGCTACGTTTCCAACGGATTTGCCTCGCCAGCCAGTCTCGAATACCTCGACCCCTGGCTCGACGCCGCCAATATAGACCTCAAATGCTTCAGCGAAGAAGGCTATCGCCAGCTCGGCGGCCGTCTGCCGCCGGTTCTCGACACGATTCGCGACCTGCACCGCCGGAAAAAATGGCTTGAGACGACCACTCTGATCGTACCGGGATTCAACGACCACCCGGCCGAACTGCGCGAATTGACCGACTTCCTGGCCTCGGTGGACCCCCTGATCCCATGGCATGTCAGCGCCTACCACGCCACCTACAAAATGGGGCGCTCGCTCGCTCGCACCCCTCTCGCCGCCCTGCACGCGGCAGTGGAGATCGGTCGCGAAGCCGGCCTGCGCTATATCTACACCGGCAACCTGCCGGGTTCCGAAGAAATGGCCGACACCCGCTGTCACGGTTGTGGCTGTATCGTGGCAAGACGCGAAAGAATGTCCATTCTCGCCCTGGAAGTTGGTGAAAGTGGCGACTGTCCGCAGTGCAAGGCCAAAATCCCCGGCCTCTGGAGCGGATAGACCAGGCCGGAGAGCAACGGCACAAGTCAGAACAGAACCCTCCTCCTGTCTGCAATTGACCAAGCCGGAAGCCGCGCCACCGTGCCTGCTTAGAGCCCTCCGAGCAATCTTCCCGCGGCAAGCCTGCGAGGAGAGTCGCTTCATGGCGGACCGTCGGAAATCGAACCTTCGAGAAAAAGCGGCACATCGCCCGGCTCGACGTATATGCCCCGACCCCGTTCAAAAACCTTGAGTTCGTCGCCGTCAACCCGCCTGATCCGGTACTCGATTCGATATTCCCGCTTTGCCGACACCGCTTCGCAGATCGTCTGTTCAACCCGATTCCGGTCTTCGGGGTGGATAATGCTGCTGTAGGTTCGAACGGAATTGTGCAGAAATTCCGACGCCGGAAAGCCGCTGAGTTCAAAGATTTCCTGGTCGATCTCAGACATGGTCCAATGTTCGTCGTTGGCGCAACGATACTTAACCACGATTCGACTCGCGGCTTCGTCCCGGGACTGCACCTTCGCAGACTCGCCATTCGACTCTTCTTTTCGCATGACCGTTCTCGCGTGAATTGACTGCCGGTTTCGACAAGCACCTCCGGTCAGCCGCAACCGTAGCGCTGTCGATAATCATCAATCCGGGTCAAAAGCTGCCGGTCGAGAACCACCCGGCCGGCAACTTCGTGCTCCGCCAAATGCTCGACGATTTCGGACAGAGTGACGATGGGCAACGGCCGCAAACCGAATTCATCCCGCAGCTCCTGCAATGCCGACAACTCGCCCCGCCCTCTTTCCTGGCGGTCGACCGAGACCAGCAAGGCCGCGATCTCGACCGCGCCCGCTCGCTTGAGCAAAGGCACCGTCTCGCGAATCGAAGTGCCCGCCGTCGTCACGTCCTCGACAATCACCGCCCGGTCCCCGGAGCGCGGCCGATAGCCGACCAGCGCGCCGCCCTCGCCATGATCCTTCTCCTCCTTGCGGTTGAAGCAATACTTGACATCCATTCCGAAGTCGCGCGACAGCGCCGCGGCGGTCGCCGCCACCAAAGGAATTCCCTTGTAGGCCGGGCCGAACAGAAAGTCGAAATCTTCGCCCAGGCCATCCCGCAAAGTCCGGGCGTAAAACCAGCCAAGCCGAGACAGCCGCCCGCCACTGTCGTAGTTGCCGGTATTGATGAAAAAGGGGGTGCGCCGACCCGACTTGGTGACAAAATCGCCAAAGGTCAAAACCCCGGCCTCGACCATGAACTCGATGAATTCCCGCTTGTACGACTGCATCTTGCAAGTGCCTCGGCTGGTCATAAATTAAGTGGTTGCACTGTCATCCCACAGGATGGCCGTGAAACCGGATCACATGCTCCATGATGAGGGCGCATGACTTCTGTCATCATGGACACTTTATCGACGCAAACCATTTTTGCCAGTCCGGGATCTCATTGTCTATTCAACTTTTAGTGATAAATTATCTTCTGCCCCGAGCATTCATGCCAAGGGAAAGTCGAGAATCGAACTAAGGATCCACAATATGGCGATGACCATCACCGAGAAAATCCTGGCCCGTGCCGCCG
>SLSR01000219.1 GCA_007130365.1 Lentisphaeria bacterium | reverse complement strand
GTTTTCCTGGGCGGCCAGTTGCGCCTGTTCAAGGCGCCGGTAGAGTTCGCGGTTCTGCTCGTAGATTCCGGCCGCGGCGCGGCGCAGCTCGACGACTTGGCGGTCGCGCTCGGCCGCGGCTTCGCTTTCGCCGGTTTCCGGTTCGTCCCGCCGCCGATCTCTGGATGATCTTGATCTTTGCAAGTCTCGGTGCTGCTGGCGCAGGAGAGCCAGTTCCCGTTCGGCCTGGGCGGCTTGCTGCTTCGCCAGTTCGCGCTCGATAGTGGCGGTTTGCAGACGGCGTGAGAGATTGTCCACTTCCGCCCTGATTTCATCGACGGTTGTTTCCAGCTCCCGGCGAACCGAGATCAGCAACTGCTGTTCGCGACGCAGTTGCTGCCTGATCTCCTCGACCCCCCCTTGCAGACGCAAGTTGTGCAGCTCCGACTCCTGCCGGTCGAGCCGGGTGCGGGCAATCTCGAATCGTCGCTCCAGCTCCCGGTTTTCCCGAAGCAGTCCGGTGATTATGGCGGCCTGCCGTCGCTGTGCCTGATCCGGGGTCAGGGCTTCGGCCAGGGCGGCCTGCAATTGTTCGACTTTCCGGCGCAGCTCCAGGTTTTGCCCGACCAGATCCGCGATGGCGATTTCCGGGGATGCCTCCGGGCTTTCGTCCAAAGCCTGCGCGGTCGGGATGGCGAGCCACCAGGCCGGACAGGCCAGCATGCACAGGATATGAGCGGCGGCCAGGCGAGCTCCGGGCAGTTTCGGTTGGCGAAGAAAATGTGTCATTTTCATGCCAAGAATATAGCTCGCCTTTCCGGGAATCCGAACACTGCGAGCGGGCGGCGGCGGCAATCCCCCAGGCATAGGCGCGGAAACCACAAACCCCATATAATTTGGCTGTTCAAGAAAGTCTGTTAAATTCTGAATTTTGCATTGTGTCGGGTTGTTGTCCCGAAAAGCCCCCACCCCAACGGGGTGTCCCAACCCGAAAGCCTGGGGTCAAGCGAAGCGCGACCCCAGGTACGGGTTGGATAAAATCATGGGCGGGCTGGAAGCCCGCACCAAAACTTGATGTCGCGGACGCTTTTCCGGCGGGCGGAATTTCCGGCACGCAGTCCGGTGTCCACAATAAACCGGCGGCTGCCGCGTTTGTATTTATATGAAAACTTGAATTCAGAAAATGTCGCGGCCAATTAATTAGGTTATGAAGAAAGAGACGGCATCGGCACAGACTACGAATGAGCAGGCCGCGGACATTTCTCTGATCAGGAGGTATCTGGCCGGGGATGCCGCGGCATTCGACTTGCTCTACGAACGCTATCGCCGGGTGGTCTACGGTTATTTGAACAATTTTTGCGCGGGGCGCAAGGAAGTGGTCGACGATGTCTATCAGCAGGCCTGGATAAAGGCGCTGAACCATTTGCCGCGCTATCGGGACAGCAATAGCTTCATGGCCTGGATTATCAGGATTGCCCGCAATTCGGCGGTCGACTACTTCCGGCGCTATTCCCGGTTTTCCGGTTTTGACGGTGGCGAGGAGCGCCTGCCCGATCTGGGCGAGAGCCCGCTGCAGACGGTGGTTCGCCGGCAGGACGAGACCCGTCTGACCCGGGAGATCGGAAGGCTGCCGGCAGAGCAGAGGGAAGTGGTTCTTCTCAGACTGCGGGAGCTGCCGTTCAAGGAGATCGCGAAAATCCAGGGCGTGAGCATCAATACGGCGCTGGGCAGAATGCGCTATGCGATACTGGCTTTGCGTGAAGGTTTCGAAGCAGCGGAAAGCGGCACGGACGGCGCCTTCCCCGACCGGGGGACGGCAAACGGAGTGGAAGATGAACTGTCGAAAATTACAAGCTAAGATTGTGCAGAGCGGCGCGGCAGGATTGTCCGGCGAACAGCGTCGGCACCTGGCCGAATGCCCGGAATGTCGCGCCTTTGACGAAGCCTGGCGGCGCTTGCGGGACTGGCATGCCGCCTGTGAAGGGCGGGGGGAGGGGGCGGAAGTGCCTTCTCAGCTTGACTTTGCCGTCAAGCGCCAAGCCCGGCTGCGTCTGTCCGGTCTTCAGCCAAGGCTGGACTCGGTCGGCGGGGGTATGCCGGCGATTCTGCGCTTCGGCCGGCTGGCCGCGATCGGCCTGGTCATCTTGGCGGTCGGTCTGTGGCTGACGCTTTCGGATGATCCGTCGCCGGCTCCGGAAGCGGGATCGACCGGCCGGCCGCAGGGCGGCCGCGAGGTTTTGGCGGTCGAGCCGATGGAGGATTGGTGGCGCGAATTCGAGGAGGACATGGCGGTTCTGGAGTTGGAATTGGCCTTTGAACTGGCGGAATGGCAGATGCACGACCATCATTGGATGGCGGAATTGGAATGGGAGTAGAATCATGAAAAAGACGATCCTGGCAGTGGTTTGGATGTTGATCTGCAGTTCGACCTTGAGGCTGTTCGCGGAGCCGCCGGCGCGGCCGGAGCCGGAATGGGCGCGCTCAAGATCGGCTGCGCAGGCCGGGGACGAGGGAGAGTCGTGGTCGTTGGGCGAACTGCGGCAGAACGACCCGGAAAGATTCGACGAACTGATGAGACTCCGGCGAGAGGATCCGCAGGCCTTCCGGCAGGCGATACGCGAGGAACTGAGGAAGGGGTCGCGCCTGCGACGTTCTGGCGCGGGGCCGAGGTTCGCCACGCGCCATCGCGAAATCAAGGATCTGGTCGAGCGTTTCCAGGATGCCGAAAGCGAAGAAGAGAGCGCCCGCCTGCGGCAGGAGATCCGGCAATTGCTGGCCGATGAATTCGACCGGCGAGTGGAACGGCATCGGGAGCATATCGAAGCGCTTTCCGAACGTCTCGAACGGATGCGGGAGGAACTGGCGGAGCAGTCGGGGCGGCGCGAACAATTGATCGAGTCCCAGTTGCGCTTCTGGCTGGAGGGCGAGCCGGAAGAGTGACTTTTCGGCTTGCCGCGGAGGAAATCCGCGCTACAGTAACCTTTCTTTTGACAATCCATGGCGTCCCGGCGCTATGCCTCCGTCTCTGTTCTACCCCATGGTGTAATGGTAGCACAACAGGTTTTGGTCCTGTTAGTCTTGGTTCGAATCCAGGTGGGGTAGCCATTCTTCACCCTCTCCCCTCCCGTCTGGCGGCTCAACCCCGAACTTGCTGTAGAGAAAGGGGAATGGCAGCAGACCTGGTCAGCATTAATTGACAATTAATCGTTTGCGCCTGATGAATGCCGTGATCGGATATCTGGCTTCTGTGCGAATCTTCCGTTTTCGCTTGTTTCGGCGACAATCGCGGAGCTGCCAGGGAAGCCTATGCGGCAACAGCGTTTGCATAAGCGGCGATCAAGATATATGTTGCATTTTAGTGCTGCAAAATTCGATTCGCCGGTTGCAAGCAAGCGGGAGCTTTGTCATGGCCAAGCTGAAGATCGTCGACGGCCCCAAGCCCGGTCGCGAGATCGAGATTTTTCCGGGCACAATCTGCATCGGCCGCCAGACCGACTGCGACATTCAGTTGCTGGAGAACAGCCTGTCGCGCAAGCACGCGAACATTGAATATCGCGAGGACTACTGGTTTCTCAAGGACTTGGGCAGCCAGAACGGCTCTTTTGTCGACGATCAGCCGGTTGTCGAGAAAAAGCTCGACCATGGCGATCATATCCGCCTGGGCAATGTTGTCCTTCAGTTTTTCGACGATGTCAGCCCGCAGGCCGGGGACACCGGCCTGATCACGCCACTGCGTCAATCCTCGCCATCCCCCAGAGCCGGCGAATCGCCGCGAGCCAAGTCGGCGATCGAGCCCGAGACCGGCACCGGAAAGCCGGTTGTCGACCGCGCGGTGGCACCCTCGGAAGAACCGCTTTCCGGCCAGGCCAGCGTCGAGTTGATCGGCGAGATGGGGGCGATCTACGAGCGGGTCAAGGAACAGTTCGCCCGGGGAATCGTCGGCCAGGAACAGGTGCTCGAACAGATTCTGGTGGCGGTGGCGGCCAATGGCCATTGCCTGATGATCGGTCTGCCGGGGCTGGCCAAGACCCTGATGGTGAGCACGCTGGCGCGGATTCTGCAGCTTCATTTCAAGCGCATTCAGTTCACCCCGGATCTGATGCCGTCGGACATTCTGGGCACCGAGGTGCTGGATGTCAACGAGGTCACGGGCGAGAAGTCCTTCCGCTTTATCCAGGGGCCGGTGTTCACCAACATGCTGCTGGCCGATGAAATCAACCGTACGCCGCCGAAGACCCAGGCGGCTTTGCTGGAAAGCATGCAGGAGCGCCAGGTCACGGTGGCCAACCACACTTTTCGCCTGCCCTCGCCGTTTTTCGTGCTGGCCACGCAGAATCCGCTTGAGCAGGAGGGCACCTACCCCTTGCCGGAGGCACAGCTCGACCGTTTCATGTTCAACATTACCGTCGACTATCCGTCGACTGACGAGGAGGAGGAGATCGTGGCGCGCACCACGGTCGAGAGCGGCGAGTCGGCGAGCACGGTGCTGTCGGCTCGCGAAACTCTGGACTTGCAGCGCGCGGTGCGGGCGCTGCCGGTCAGCCGGCATGTGATCAAGTATGCCACCGCCCTGGCTCGGGCCACCCGGCCGGAGGCGGAGGAGGCGCCGTCCTTTGTCAGGGAGCATGTGTTTTGCGGGGCCGGCCCCCGGGCCGCCCAGTACCTGGTTCTGGGCGCCAAGGCGCGGGCCGTGCTCAACGGCCGGGTCAATGTATCCTGCGAGGACGTAAGGAGCCTGGCCTTGCCGGTCATGCGCCATCGCGTGTTCACCAACTTCACCGCCGACTCCGAGGGGATTGCCGCCGACGACTTGATTCGGCGCGTGCTGCAGACCGTGTCCGAGCCCCGAGCCGAAGATTATCTAACTTGAAAGTCGGATGGGGAGATTGCCCTGTATGTTCCGTTCGCCGGATGTTTTTTTGGCGCGCCGCTATTTGCGTCCCCGCCGTTCGCTCACCTCGATCATTACCCTGCTGTCGGTGGTCGGCCCCGCGCTTGGCGTAACCGTGCTGATCGTGACCACCGCCGTGTTTTCCGGCTTCGACCGGGAGATCAAGCAGCGGCTGCTCGGCATGCAGGCGCACGTGCATGTCTATCCGCAGCCGGCCGGCTGGCGCGAGGAGCAGCCGATCATTTCGGAGCCGGCGCCGATCTTCGAAATTATGGAGACGGTCGGACTGGCGGCCGCGCCCAGCATCGACGACCTGGTGATTCTGCAATTTCGCGAGAGCATGGAAATCAAGTCGATGTCCGGCATTCTGCCCGAGCGCGAGGCGCTGATCACCGATCTGCCGGCCAGCATGGTGCAGGGCGGATACGCGATTGCGCCGGGGGAAATCCTGGTGGGCTCGCCCCTGGCGCTTCAGCTCGGTCTGCGGATCGGCGACCGCCTGCTGGTTCACGCCCCGCGGCGTCTGGCCCGCCATCTGGAATGGAGCGAAGGCGGCGGGATCGAAGCCCGGGAAAGCGATGTGGTACACTTGCCCGAGGAGGTGGTGGTGGCCGGCATATTCTCCTTCGGCATTCATCAGCTCGACCAGAATGTGGTGTACATGCATATCGACCAGGCGGCTGAACTGCTTGGCCTGGACTGGGAGGTGGCGACCGCGATCCGGGGGCGGCTTGCCGATCCCTTTCACCTGGAACAGGAGCTGGCCGAACTGCGCCGGCAACTGCCCGGTTTCCGGGTGGTCACCTGGCAGGAGCAGAACGAGCGACTGCTCGGCGCCATTCAGGTGGAGAAGAATCTGACCCTGTTCCTCTTGTTTTTCATCGTTCTGGTCGCGGCCTTCTCGATCGCCGGCACCTTGATCACCTCGGTCATTCAGAAGACTCGCGAGATCGGCATTCTCAAGGCGCTCGGCCTGTCGCCTCTGGCCATTGCGCGGGTGTTTGTCTATCAGGGCGCGATCATCGGGCTGGTCGGGACTTTGAGCGGCTGCCTGGCCGGTTTTCTGATTGTCCGGCATCGCAATCTGGTCGCCGACCTGATTGCCAGGCTGCTGGGGCGCGAAATCTTTCCGCCGGAACTCTACTACCTGGACAGCATCCCCGCCTGGCTGACCGCGCGGGAAATGATCAATATTGGAGTCCTTGCCTTTGTGGTTTGCGTCTTCGCCTCGCTGCTGCCGGCACTCTATGCCTCCTGCCTGCAGCCGGCGCGGGCTTTGACCGAAGAATAGACGGGATGGTGCTTATGCTGGCCTTTGCGGCGCATGACATTTTCAAGGAATATCGACTGGATCGCGGCCGCCGCGTTCCCGTGCTTCACGGCCTGAGCCTGCAGGTGATGGCGGGAGAATGGCTGTCGCTGACCGGTGCCTCGGGGTGCGGCAAGTCGACTTTGCTGCACCTGCTGGGCGCCCTCGACCGGCCCGATCGCGGCCGCATCGAGTGCCTGGGGCAGGATTTGGCCGGACTGTCGGCGCGGGGGCGGGCGGGGCTGCGCCGGCGGGTTCTCGGCTTCATGTTCCAGTCCTACCACTTGCTGCCGGAGCTGAGCGCCTTGGAAAATGTCATGCTGCCTGCGATGGCTGAAACCGCCTGGCGCGCCAATCGCCGGCGTGCGCTCTCTCTGCTGGCCGATTTCGGCTTGGCCGAGCGCGAGGGGCATCGTCCGCAGGAACTTTCCGGCGGCGAGCAGCAGCGGGTGGCCTTGGTCCGAGCCTTGATCAATCGGCCGCGCATTCTGCTGGCCGACGAGCCGACCGGCAATCTGGACGCGGCGGCGGCGGAGCATATCATGGGTTTGCTTGAAAGACTGCACCGGGACGAGGGGATGACCATTGTCATGGTCACCCACGACCGGGCGCTGGCCGGTCGCGCCGAACGGGTATGCCGCCTGCGCGACGGAGTGATCGAGTAGAGCAGACCGTTTGCCTGCCCGCCTACATCAGGGTCAGCTCGTCTTCGTCCAGGCTGAAGATGTCGGAAGGCGCTTCTCTGCCCTCCGGATCCTGGTAGGTCGGCAGATAGCGATAGTAGACGGTCAGGATAAGGGCGCTGAAAGTGGT
>SLSR01000251.1 GCA_007130365.1 Lentisphaeria bacterium | reverse complement strand
GCACCGGCCAGCCCGCGCCGCTCAAGCAAAGCTCAAGCAAGGCCGCCAGAAAAAGAAGCAGAATCATCCATGCCATGGCAAGCATCGGTTCAACCAACCCAATTATTCACAGATTCAGGTCAAAGCCTGCGCCTTGAACAATCTGCCTCTATCCGATTTGCCCACTACCAGACATCCTCGATATCGATCGACGGGTCGTCATAGCGCCGAACCGTTTCGAGCCATTCCGGCAGGCCTTCCCTGATCTCCTCGCGCAGCTCGGCCAGATCGTCGTCGCCGACCTGCCCTGTCTCCTTCATGTAAGTGTAGAACTTCTTGAGCGAGGTAGTGTTTTCCCGAATCGAACTCTCGCTCGCCCACATCGCCTTGCGGATGAACCAGTAGCCGAGAAAGTAATCCAGCCCGGAAACACCTTCCGCCGCCGATTTCGGCGGATCATCGTAGAGCAGGCAATGATTGATATAGAAATCCGTGTTCTGCGCGTGCTTCTTTACGGTAGCCTCGCCCAGACCCTTTGCCTTCATCCACTCTCTGAACCCCTCCAGCAGCTTCTTGTTCGCCTTTTGGATGGCTCTGCACTTCTTTTCGAAAATTTCGTATTCGTCCGTCATAGTTGCGATCCTCTTTTACTAAAACCCTGCCTTACACAAGACCGTTAAAGTAGCAGAAAATCCCGGGAAGTCGAATCTATTGCGCCACCGCCGGGCTTGCCCCGGTGGAGCGAAAGCCTGGCCGTCGGCAACCGACCGGGTTGAACAGCCCCGAGCTTCAGCCCGCGGGTAAAGACCGTAGCCCCCCGACCGGGGCGCGGTTGCTTTGATCGTCGGACACACTTTGGCGTCAACCCTGCGTCATATTAGTCGCGAATCCTGCCTCAAAAGAAATCACCCGCCATCCCCCAAACCTATTGTAAACCATAGGCCATGCCCTGGTTGACAAACTTTCCGGGGGAATTATTTTAAACGCTCAAGCAACCCCCTGAATCCGTGGAAACCATGTAAAAGGACACCCCCAACCATGCACTGCGTCAAGCCTATCCGCCTGCCGTTCGCCAAACTGAGCCTGACCGCCGCGGTCAGTCTCGGTTTGCTGTCCGCCGCCATCTCGCGGGTCGACGGATCGCTTGCCGCCGCTTCACCGGAACACGAAGAGTCCTCGGCCAGCCCTTTCCCGCACGAACCCGCGCCAGAGGCCTGGCGCGAACCGGGTCGGGCGGATTTCATCGAATTCCTCGAACGCCTACCTCTGCTGGAAACTGCCGGACAAGGCGGGATCGCCGGGCAGAGCGATCTGTCGCTGCGCGGCTCGAGCTTCAGCGAAGTCGGCATCAATGTCGCGGGACTGACGCTGCGGAATCCGCAAACCGAACATTTCCACAGCGAACTTCCCCTGCCGCCGCAACTCTTCACCGAACCGCGCATCTTGACCGGACTGGCTCGCATGCGCGCAGGCTCCGGCCATTTTATTGGCGATGCCGCCCTCGACTTCGCGCCGCTGCGCTCGGGCGACACTCTGTCTCTTGGCTTGGGCGACCATCGGTTCAACCGGCAATCCCTTATCTCGCAACGCCAATTGGGCAGAGTGGCGGGCTTTGTCTTTGGCGCCACCCTCTTTGGCGGCCGCACCGAACTGGGGCGCGGCCTCGACTACCCCGACAATACCCTGCGCCAAACCCGGGGCGGCCTTCACCTGCAAGCGCGCAATGCCGGGTTGCAGGCCGATCTGGCAATCGCCCGCCAGGCCAAAGACTTCGGGGTGCGGGGATTCTACGGGGTCTCGCCAACCCTCCGCGCCGAGGAGAAGACCCGGGATCTGCTGGCTCTGTTCAGCTTGCGGCAGGAGTATCAGGAGCAGAACCACTGGCGCATCGGCTTCGCCCACCGCCGCTTTGACGACGACTACCGCCTGCCGAAAATCGGCTACCGCAACCAGCATCGGTCGCATACCGCAGCCCTTCTGCTCGATGGCTGGCACTCCTGGGCCGACACTCCCCATGGCCTCGACTGGCAACTGGCCTGGGAAGACGAGAGACTGGCCAGCGGCAGCCTCGGCAACCATCGGCGCGACCGCCTCTCCCTGCAGTTGCTGCCGCGACTGACCTTCAGTCGCTGGGCTTGGCAGGGCGGTGCGCGGGTCGTGCTTCATTCCGACCACTCGCGCGATCTCCTGCCGATGTTCGGCGCGGAATACCGGATCAGCGAAATGCTAAACGCCTATGCCGACTACACGCAAAACCTGCGCCTGCCCTCATACACCGAGCTGAACTACGAATCGCCGGCCAGCCTGGGCAACCGGGGCCTGCGCAAACAGCGTTCCCAGGAATGGCAACTCGGAATCCGCCACCAGAACCATCGCTCCGATCTGTTCTGGCGACTCGCCCTTTTCCAACGGCGCACCGACAATACCATCGACTGGGTGAAAACCGCCCCGGACAGCCGCTGGCAGGCCGTCAACCTGCAAACCGCAACCACCACCGGCATCGAGCTGGAAACCGGTTTCCCGATCACCTCAAAACTCGATGCCCAATTCACCTGGAGCTGGCTCGACAAAGCCGTGGGCAACCCACCCTACGCCAGCCGCTACGCCCTCGACTATCCGGAACAACGCCTGCAAAGCCGCCTGGTCTTTCGACCGCTGGATACACTGACGATAGACTTCGACAACACCCTGCAATACCAGACCGCCAACCCGGAGCGGCGCGGCGGCCGCACCGGATGGCTCAGTAGCCTGACCGCCAGCTTCAGCCCGCAGCGTCTGCGCGGCGGCACCCTGTCGCTCTCCTGCCGCAATCTGTGGGACGACCGCTTCGAAACCATCCCCGGCCAGAGGCCGGCCGGCCGCCTGCTCCTGCTTTCCTATAGTCAAACCTGGTAGTCCGCAGCCATCGGACACACGGCTCGCGAGTCATAAGTCCCACTTCCGCTTTCCGCCTGGTCAAGTCCTGGCTTAAAGTTGACACATGCCAAATTAAATATCCACTGTTTTCAATAGTTCACATTCTGTCTTTTCTCTGCCAACCATCGGCTGTGCTCTTCGCTCTCCCGGGCACGGCCGAATTCGCATGAATCAATGCGGCAACGCGATCCGTTGACAAAGTTTTTGCTAAAACTTCGGCACCGAACAATTCATGGCGAGCTTGGATTTATGAACCGAAGCACGGAAACCCCAAGGCTTTACAAAGGCGGTATTTTGGTGTATAGTATGGACGTTTTGAAACAAGGAGAGAATCGGTGACAGGAACGGGAATTCAGAGCCGGACGGCTTTTTCGGACGTTGACGGAGCTTGTAAAGCTTGTTCTCAGGGGGTTGACCCTGATGCCTCGATATTGTCGGTTTTGAGAATATGGCCGAACTGGTGTTGAATGCCTGATGGGTCGGTCTCGGAGTACGGGTTTGGATCGGCTAAAATCATGATGGGATTGGGAATGAAAACGGGAAATGACTATCTTCGGGACGGGAGATCGAATGCCTTGTCAAGCACCAATGTGAAATGTGAAGACGTGACCCTGGCGTCCCCTCCCTGGCGTCCTTCTGCTGCCCGACACTGAATCGGAGGGAACCATGACGAACAGCATACAGATTCCGCGCGAACGGATCGAGGCGTTTTGCCGCGCCCACGGCATCCGCCGTCTGGCACTGTTTGGGTCCGTGCTGCGTGACGATTTCCGACCCGAAAGCGACATCGACGTGTTGATCGAGTTTCAACCCGGTGTGCGGGTTGGGCTCGCCTTCATCCGGTTGCAGGACGAGTTGTCGGAGATTCTCGGCCACAAGGTGGATCTGAACACGCCGGGGAGCATCAGCCGGTACTTCCGGGACGAGGTTCTCGACGAAGCGGAGGAACTCTATGTCGCGGCATGAAGACACCGTGTCCCTGCGCCAGATGCTCGACCACATCGAGGAGACCGTCGCCATCGTCCAGGGGCGAACGCGCGAGGACCTCGAATCCGACCGCGTGTTCTTCCTGGCCCTGTTGAAACTGGTCGAGATTGTCGGCGAGGCGGCGACGCGCGTTTCCCAGGCGACGCAGGCCGCGTATCCCGAGATTCCCTGGCGGGAAATCATCGGGACGCGCAACAGGCTGATTCACGGCTATGACGCCGTGGACTACGACATCCTGTGGGAGATCGTGGCGACGGACTTCCCGCCGCTCGCCGAGCAGATCAAGGGCATTGTGCCGCCAGCAGGCGGAGCGGGCGAGTAGGCAGAAGGAGCTATGACGCGATATGCCGACAACGGAGAACGGATTTGGAAACGCTTGGGATCATGATGGGATTTGAAATGAAGGCGGGAAATGACTTTCTTCGGGACGGGAGATCGAATGTCTTGCCATTCATGTTGCACCTGTTGGGTGCGTAGCACACTTCGTCGCGACACTTGATCTCACACTTCGTCGGTTACACTTCGTCGTCTAAATGGCTGTTTATAAACGACTAAGCAGTTGGACTAAGTGTATCCGACTAAGGGTGGCGACTAAGACATGCGACTAAGTGTTCTGCGGTCCTGCTTCAAAACGTGGCACCCATCCGCGCATAATGGATCGAAAACCCAGGCGGCTACCTGAACGGTTACAACCAATCGAAAATCGAAAATCAACAATCCGCAATTCCGGAGCCGGCACATCGGTTTGGCGCCGGGCGGTTGTTCTGGCATGATATTGTCGGTGCCGAAAGAAGAACTGCGCCACCTGCTGCTCGAATGGCGGAATGAAGCGGAAGCAAAGCAATCACGACAAAGACCATCCAGGACATAATACCGGCGGAACGGATCGAGGGAATGATCCTGCAGCTTCGCGGTCAGAAAGTGATGCTGGATCGGGATCTGGCCGCGCTGTATGGCGTCGAGACAAAAGCACTGAAGCGGGCTGTGAAACGCAACATCACACGATTCCCTGACGATTTTATGTTTGTCCTTGATAACAAAGAGCTTACAGACTTGAGGTGCCAAATTGGCACCTCAAGTTCATGGGGAGGGTTACGTTATCCCCCTATGGCTTTCACCGAGCAGGGCGTCGCCATGCTGTCGAGTGTGCTGAACAGTGAACGCGCGATTGCGGTCAACATAGCCATCATGCGCACCTTTTCCCGGCTACGGCATATTCTGTCATCACACGCCGATCTCGCCCGCAAGCTGGAGGCGCTCGAGAAGAAATATGACAAGCAGTTCCGAGTGGTCTTTGACGCGCTACGGGAAATGATGAAGCCGCCGGAACCGCCTCAAAAGAAAATTGGCTTTGGAGTCCGTGAGAGGCAAGCGAAATATCGGACAAAGAGGAAGAAAATGGCATGACCAAGACCATCCAGGACAAGATGCCAACCACGCCGGACCTGAACCGGGAGCGATTGGAACAGCTCCGGGCTCTTATGCCGGACTTGTTCACCAACGATGGCGGACTCGATCCTGATGAGCTCAAACGACTGGTCGATCCCGACACCGTAGCCGAATCCGAACGGTTCGAATTCCGCTGGTTCGGAAAAACCAACGCCAAGCGTAACGCCTTCACGCCAACAATGGCATCCCTCGAATACGATCCCGACCGCTCCGTCAATCCCGAACTCGCCGACGGAAACGCCATCATCGAAGGCGAAAACCTCGAAGTCCTGAAATGCCTACTCGCGTCCTACCGCAATCGAATCAAATGCATCTATATCGACCCACCGTATAACCGGGATAAGGACTTTGTCTATTCCGACACATGGAAAGAAGACAAGAGTGCTTACTGGGAGCACATCGGCGTCACGTCAGACGGCGTAAAAGTCGATACAAACACGAAGGCCGATGGCCGCTTCCATTCAAACTGGCTGAACATGCTTTATCCACGTCTTCTCTTGGCCCGGCAGCTTCTTACCAAGGACGGCGTTATATTCATCTCGATCGACGACAATGAAATCCACCATTTGAGAAAGCTCTGTGATGAGGCATTCGGCGAGGAAAACAAGGTTGGGACAATCGTTTGGAAGAACGCCACGGACAACAATCCATCCAATGTGGCCGAAGAGCATGAATATATCCTCGTGTATTGCCGCGACAAAACAGAACTTGCTCCGGTTTGGAAGACACACATCTCCGATGCAAAGGATACTTTGGTGCGAGTCGGGCAGGAGTTGATCGAAAAGCACGACGATCTAGCCGAGCTCAAGGCGGCATACACCGAGTGGTACAGGCAGAACAGAGCCTTCCTTTGGCCGTTGGATCGCTACAAGTACATCGACAGGGGAGGCGTGTACACCGGCAGTCAGAGCGTCCACAACCCTGGCAAGGAAGGTTACCGCTACGACGTGCCGCATCCGAAGACCGGCAAGCCATGCAAAGAGCCGCTCATGGGATATCGCTTCCCAACTGCAACTATGAAGGATCTACTAGAGAAGGATCGCGTCCTTTTTGGAGACGACGAAAACAAGATCATCGAGCTCAAGGTGTATGCACACGAGTTTCAGGACAAGCTGTCCAGTGTGTTCGAGATTGACGGGCGTCTCGGTCCCTACGATCTGAAATCACTCTTCCCCGAACACCGTAAAGTCTTCACAAATCCCAAGCCCGTCGGCTTACTCTCGCATCTCCTTCCGTTTGTTCTCGATGATGGAGATATTGTCTTGGACTTTTTCGCGGGCTCGGGGCCTACCGCGCAGGCCGTCATGGACACGAATGCGCGAGACAATGGCAGCAGGCGGTTTCTTCTCGTGCAGATACCCGAGTTGATCGATGACAAGGACGAAGCATACAAGGCCGGCTTTCGGCGCATCTCGGAAATCACCATCGAGCGGAATCGGCGAGTCGTTGTCGGCTGCGACACTGCGGCCGAGGCAAAAGAGGCCGAAGCCAAGGCTGACTTGCCGGGGATTGAGAATACTGACTCTCCACCCTTCCGAACAGGCTTCAAAGTCTATCGCCTCGCCAAGTCGCGCTTCCCACGCACCGAGTTCCAGCCTGACCCCGAGAGGACGGACGAAGAGAACCTTGCCTCGCTGGACGCCTATATCCGGGAGAAAGAAGCCGCGTTTCTTATGACGTTTGACCGCG
>SLSR01000198.1 GCA_007130365.1 Lentisphaeria bacterium | reverse complement strand
GAAGGAATTTGCCAGGAAGCGGGAGATGGTCGAGACGCTGAACCGCGACAACAGCCGAATGGCCAGGCGAATGCAAGAGCAAACCGCTCTCCTGCGGCGACTGGAGGAAACGATTGTCCGCCTGGAGATGGAGAAGGCCGAACTGTTCGCGCTGGAACCGCCGGAAGCCGGGCAAGTATCACGTCTGCAAGCCGAACAGCTCGAGCAGATCGTGCCCAGCCATCTCTTCGCGACACCGCTGCCTTTGCTCGCAAGCGACGAGGAATATCAGTCCACCCTGCGGCGGATGGCGACCGCCGCCCTGCAACGGGATGATCTGGAGACCGCCATCCGACACCTGCGCCAGGCGCTGCGCCTCGATCCGCGCGACCCCGACACTCTGCTCGCCCTCGGTCGGATCTACCGGCGCCAGGGAGAGCTCGAGCTGGCGATCGAAACCTTTTCGCGGCTGGCCGAGGAGAGGCCGCAGGACGGAAATGTCCAGTGCCAACTCGGCCTTCTAAAGACTGCGGCCGGAGAGGCCGCCCCGGCCGAACAGCACTTCCGGAAAGCGCTTGAGATCGATCCGCAAGACCACGAATCCGCCTACAACCTGGCCATGCTGCTGGCGGCCGACCGCACCCGTTTCGAAGAGGCCAGGGAATGGTATCGGCGAGCCCGGCAGACCGGCGCCGCCGCCGATGTCGAGCTGGATCGGATGTTTCAGTTCACACCGTAGGCTACGACTGCGCCTGCGGGCATCCTCGCCCCGCAGGTCGGCTATCCGAGTGGGCCGAGACTCGCACACAACCCGCCACGGCCAGCAATTCAGCCTGATTGATTCATGCGAATTCGGCCATCGGCCATTTGCGGAATCACAAGTCGAAATTGCGCGGTGCCGCCGCCATTTTCCGACCCCAATTCTGATTTGAGGACAAGTGATCAAGGTGCCTGAGCCGACGGTTTCCCGATTCAGGGTTCGGCCGGGCTCTGACCCGCCTCGCCGATATCGCGCAGATATCGAAAGTAGTCGGAATCCGAACTGATGATCAGGCTGACCTGCTGCCCGATGGTCTCGGCATAGCTTTCCAGCGTCCGGAAAAAGGCGTAGAATTCGGGGTCGGCTCCGAATGCCTCGTTGTAGATGCGGGTCGCTTCGGCGTCGGCGTTGCCGCGAATGACTTCGGCCTGCCGCCGGGCTTCCGAGCGGATCTCGGCGAACAGCCGCTCGGTTTCGCCGTCGATCTCGGCGGCCCGCCCCTGTCCCTGCGAGCGGAACTGCTCGGCCATGCGCTGGCGCTCGGCAATCATGCGCTGGAACACCTGCTCCTGCACTTGCCGCACATAGTCCAGACGCTTGATCCGGATGTCCACCAACTCCACCCCGAAGTCCGGCACCTCCGCCCTGGCGGTTTCAAGAATCGAGCGCACCATTTCCTCGCGCCCGATTTGCACCTCCTCGAGCAGAGCCTGATCCTCGCCTTCGGCCGCCAACTGCATGCGCTCCAAGTCCTCCTCGGTCACCCGCCAGTCGCGCGACCGGACAATCTCGGTCAGGTCGGTGGCCGAAATGTGATCGCGCACCACCGAGTCGAGAATGTCATTCAACCGCCGGGTCGCGCCGTTGATGTCGCGCACCCGCTGGTAGAAGACCAGGGGATCGGCAATGCGCCAGCGCGCCGTGGTGTCGACCGAGATGAACTGCTCGCCGCGGGTCGGGATCTGGTTCGGATCGCCGTCCCAGGACTGCAGCCGCTTGTCGAACCGGCGCACCTCCTGGACAAAGGGCAGCTTGAAATGCAGCCCCGGCTCGACCACCGGCTCCCCCACCGGCTCCCCGAACTGCAAGACAATCGCCTGCTCCGCCTCGTCCACCACATAGGCCGCGTTATAGGCTGCCAAGGCCGCCGCCGCCGCCCCGACCAAGGCCGCCACTCCGAAAAAACTCTTCTTATCCATTGTCATAAGCCATACCTCACTAAGCGATCTGTCAACCAATATTGTTTCGTGAATTATTCAGGCTGGCGGCCGCCGTCGAGATTCAGCAGAGGCAGCGGCCCGACCTGTCCCTCCTCCACCACATACACTCGCCCCACCTGCGGCAGCACTTTGTCGATCATTTCCAGGTAGAGCCTTCTGCGGGTCACGGTCGGCGCCTTCGCGTATTCATTGCGAATCGCCGTGAACCGCTCGCTCTCGCCCAGCGCCCGGTTGATCCGCTCGGCGGCGTAGGCCTGCGCCTCCTCGACCACCTGCAAGGCCTGGCCTTCGGCTCGCGGAATCACCTGACTGCGCCGCTTCTCCGCCTCGTTGATCAGGCGCTCCCGCTCCTGCTCGGCCTGGTTCACCTCGTTGAAGGCGGGCTTGACGGTCTCCGGCGGCGTCACGTCCTGCAGCTCGATTCGCCGCACCACCACGCCCATTTCGAACGACTCGAGGATCTCCTGCAGCTCGGCCCGCGCCTGCTGCGAAACCTGCACCCGCTTTTCGGTCAGCACATCGCTGCCCAGCTCGTTGCCGACAATCCGCCGCATCACCGCCTCCGAAAGGTCGCGGATCGTCTTGTCCGGATCCTGCACCCGATGCAGGTAGAGATCCGGATCCTCGACCCGGTACTGGACTACCCACTCGACATCGATCACCTTGAGATCGCCGGTCAGCATCAGCGATTCCTCGCGATGCTCGGGTCGTTTCGCGTATTGCGTGCGTCCGTTCGTGCTCACCGTGCGGAACCCGAACTCATGCGTCAACTGCCGCTCGGTCGGCACGAAAGTCACCCGATCGATCCAGAACGGCAGACGAAACTTGAGCCCCGGATCGCTGATCCTGACCACCGCCCCGAAACGCTTGACCACCGCCTTCCCCTCCGGCGCCACCGTGTACACCGAAGTGGCAAACCCGACAATCACCAGCAGCAAAACCGCCAGCCCCAGAAGGGTCGGCGCCAGATTGCGGACGTCGCGCATTTTCTCGCGAAACGCATCTTCGAACTTTCTGAAATCAAACGGTTCCTGTGGCATAAAACATCACTCCCTGAATTATAGTTCCGGCCAGGCTTCGACAAGCCCATGACATATTGCTTCAGCTATGCGACCAAGAAAAAAACCGACTTCGCATACCGCTTCAATATGGTCGGCCTCAGCCCGGTTGCAAGGCACGCGGCGCCGTTTATGGACACGAAAACCATTTTTCGCAGATTCACGCAGAAAAACCGGCCGGCCGGATTCGCGTGAATCAATCGGTCTAAAGCGTGTCGAACACCCAGTCCGGCCGTTCGTCTCCGGTTGCGGCGTCGGCCATTTTTCGGTTTGTGATCCCGGTCAGCACCAGCCCGGAAGTCAGGCCATGGCGATTGGCGCCGACAATGTCCGACTTCAACGAATCGCCGAGCATCAGCACTGGTTCTCCGGACCATTCTTGATCCGCCGCCGACTCGCGCAGCGAGGCCAGCGCCAACTGAAAGATCGGCGGATACGGTTTGCCGAGATAATCCGGTTCGAGGACTACCCCGGCCTCGCGCAGGATGGAAAGCAGAAACCGCGCCTTGCCGCCGGCGCCAATCCCGATCTCGCCGTCCGCGCCGTTCGGCCAGTAGCTGTCCGGATTGGGCACGATCAGGCGCTTGCCCGGATCGCGCAGCAGAGCGTTGAGCGCCGCACTCAGCTCGATCCGCCAATCGTAGTCGCCCTCGCCGACGACAATCGCCGCGCAATCGTCGAGCGCGCGCGCATCCCGCGCAGTCCGCAGGCCAGCCGTGTCCGCATAGCTCGGATCGCCCAAATCCCCGACCACATAGAACCGTCTGCCCCGCCATTTCGGATCGGCGGCGTACTTGGCCAAGGCCATGCCGCATGAGACGATCTCCGCCTCTGCCACCTCCAGACCGGCCCGCGCCAGCGCCCGGCATTTCTGGCGCGGCGAATTGTTGCCGTCGTTGGTCAGCAGGCGAAACGGAAAATCATGCTCCCGCAACCATGCGAGAGTCCGAACCGCGTTCGGCAGCGCCCGCCGACCGGTCTTCAGAGTGCCGTCGATATCCAGCAATACGGCGCGATAGCCGGAACCATGCTCGCGCCACCAGTCCAGAAAACATTCGCCCATAAATCCTCGCCTGTCTTTTCGGTTGCGGCTTGCTTTGTTGCGCTTGCCCGTTTATTGTACAGGCTTAACGGAAATTTGCACTATGCACACTGCCTTGTTCCACTACTATTCGGGAAATTTCGGCCGCTTCTGCTTTACGAAGCGGCGCGGATATGCCCGCTTGGCGGGCGGTCGCGACTGATCAGACGCCGACCCGCTTCCGCCGCCGCCCCTCTCCTCCGCTGGTTTCCATACCCTGTTTCACCGAGCAGCCTGATCAACGCCATCGTCGCACAAGGGTTCTGCCCGCGACCTGTCCACTTTTAATTGTCTTGGCCGACCCGGATCGTCGGCCGCCATAAACAAGGAATCGCTTCAATGATTATCGTACTGAAACCGCATACCTCGCCGGAAGGCATCGAGGAAGTTCGCCGTCACGTGGTTGAGATGGGCTACGAGCCGCGCCTGATCCAGGGCGTGCAGCGCACCGTGATCGCGGCCGTCGGCGACGAAACCGAACATCCTTCCCTGGAAACCCTGAAGGGAATGGCGGAAGTGGAAAATGTCGTCCCCATCCAGAAACGCTACAAGCTGGCCAGTCGCGAATTCCACGACGCCAACTCGGTCGTCCGCATCGGGCAGCGACCAATCGGCGAAAGCAACTTCCAGTTGATCGCCGGGCCGTGCGCGGTCGAAAGCCGACAGCAGATCATGGAAACCGCCCGCCACCTGCAGGCCGCCGGCATCGGCATTCTGCGGGGCGGCGCCTACAAGCCGCGCACCTCCCCCTACGACTTCCAGGGGCTGGGCGAGCAGGGGCTCGACTGCCTGGCCGAAGTCAAGGAGGAACTCGGGATGGCGATCGTCACCGAAGTGGTCGGCGTTACCCATATCGAAAAGGTGGCCCGAGTCGCCGACATGCTCCAGGTCGGCGCCCGCAACGCCCAGAACTACCACCTGCTCGAACAGGTCGCGGCCTGCGGCAAACCGGTCATGCTCAAGCGCGGCATGGCCTCAACCATTGCCGAATGGCTCTCCGCCGCCGAATACCTGATGGTGCACGGCTGCCAGAACGTGGTGCTCTGCGAACGCGGCATCCGCACCTTCGAAACCGCCACCCGCAACACCCTCGACATCAGCGCGGTCGCCATTGCCAAGCAGGAATCCCACCTGCCCGTGATCGTCGACCCCTCGCACGCCGCCGGCTACTGCAAGCTGGTTCTGCCCCTGGCTCTGGCCGCCATCGCGGCCGGCGCCGACGGCCTGGTGATCGAGGCGCATCCGCATCCGCTCGACGCCCTCAGCGACGCCGGCCAGCAATTGCCCAGCCAAAGCTTCCGCCAGGACATTGTCGAACCAATCCGCCCCTGGATTCAACTGGCCGGCAAAATCTTGAACCCATGTCGTACACTCGGTTGCGGCCTGAATTAGAATGCTGGCCGACCCGGCCAAAGGCAGTCCGTCCAGGGAAACCAGCAGAATCATGCCGTACTGGTTGGCTCTCTCGATGGCGACATCGGCCAGTTCGATGCGCCCGGCTCGGCCAAGAAAGCCAGTGGATCGACCTTCGGCAATCCGCCTTGACCGCTTTCCACCGCAACAGGAAACCGCACGTAAAGCGGATCGTCGAGACCTTCCGCCACCCGATCACCTGTCCCCGCAAGGCGTACAGTCGCCGCTCGAAGCGTTCGGTCCGGACGGCCATCCAGTCCTCGAAGAAGGCGGTGTCGCCGCAACGCACCAAATTCACCCCATAGGCCGCCAGCGACACAAGGATATGTTTCTCGTCAAGCCAGCTCCTCGGTTCGTTGTGCCAGCCACATCTCAAGTTCCCGCAAATCGTGTCCGGCACCGACAAACTCACGCTGCCCGGCGGCTTCTCCCGGTTGTTCGGTGTATTCTCGCGCCAACTTCAGCAGACGGCCGCTTTCCAGCTCGCCCGCCTTTCCCTCGATCATTTCGAACAGTCGCGCCAACTGTTCTCGCATCGACAATACTTCGCCCGTCGCCGGCTCGACTATCAGGGCTTCGAGGCCATCGCGTGTCGCCCGCCAGAAGTTCTCCTGAAGATATACCGGATCCAACCCGATCCTAGGTTCGCCGGCCAGGCAGGCGTCCTGCAGAACGGCCATGGTCGCCTGCACCACCGCCGCGACCGCCGCGGCCCGCTCGGGATCGGTCGGCAAGTCCAGCATGCGAACCTCCACCGTACCCAACGGCGGTTGCGGGCGAAGGTGCCACCACAAGGATCCCGGAGACTCGACATCGCCCGTCGCCTTGAGCTTGCGGTAGTATTCCTCGACCTGGGCAAAACTATCCATCTTCACCGCCATGCCCGCGCCCGGCATGCCACCCATCAGGTGTGCCCGCACCGAGGCCAGGCCGCTGTCCGCGCCTTCGAAATAGGGGGAATTGACGGAAAGCGCCATCACCGGGTAGAGCCAGCGGCGAAATTGATCAGCGGCATAGGTCGCGGTCGCGGCGTCGCGCATTCCCACATGCACATGCAGCCCATAGGCCAGCAGACGGCGGGCCACACAGCCGCAGCGGTCGGCCACCCACTGATAGTGGGGCGAAGGGATAAAACGCTCTCGCCGCCAATCGGCAAACGGATGGCTGGCGGCCGCCACCAGGCGCAAGCCGCGCCTTCGGCAGACCGCCGCCAATTCGCGGCGATCCCTGCGGATTTCGCACAAAAGTTCTTCGGCTCCGCGACAGGGCAAAGACTGATTCTCCAGAACCGAAAGGAACAATTCGCGTGAAACTCTGCCGGCGCGAGCCGGCGCCAGGTCTTTCAACGCCTCCTCGACCCGCGGCGCCAGTTCGCCGGTCGCCGGATCGATCAGGTGAAATTCCTCCTCGACTCCGACCGTCGGGAAAGGATTGCCGACAAACCGAAGAAACTTTTTCATTGGTGCCTCTGCCTTGGCGCAGGGCAAATTGCGGTGTTCAACTCCGAGTATTTCATATATCCCTTGCTGTGCCGCCTCTTCTGATTCTGTGCTGTGTGCCGCCTATGGTCGGCAGCAGTATCGTTGTATAACAGTGGGTCTGGAGTATCCTCTT